>NZ_JAMOLN010000050.1 GCF_024448165.1 Streptomyces longispororuber | reverse complement strand
CCTGCTGCCGTGAGGAGCGGCACGAAGGCGATGCCTCTCGCGGGCGGCCTCACCCGCGGACAGTTCGGTCGGCAGGCCTGTCCCGACGGTAGTGACCAGCCTTCCTGCAGGTTGAGCCAGCAGGTGCCGACAGGGATGAAGGTGTGACGGATGCGGGGATGGTCCTCCGGCCAGGTCCGGGTTCACAGGCTGTTGGGGGAGGACAGGTTGTCGGTGACGGGGGCCGGACAGTCGTCTCTGCGCTACCGCCAGCGGCTGCGTTCCCATGCGGACGCGTCCTGACCCGTGGCGCTGATGAGTACGGTGTCCGCGGAGGCGAGCGCCACCATGAGGCGGTGCCTGCGATGACAGCGTGCGCGGCTCGTGTACGGCGGAGCCGACACCCTCGCGTGGAGGTCGGCGGCCCTGGCCCGGGTCTTCGGCGTCCTGCTGCTGACAGGTCACCGCCGGGCGTTGCGCTGGGCTTGCGTTGTGTATGAACTCATGCGGACAGCGGGGCGGATGCCAGGGGGTGTTCAGCGGTGTGCGGCTTGCCCGGTGCCGGGCGGGGGCGCGGCCGTCAGCAGGTGGCGCCGGCGGTACAGGGTGTGCGCGCCGCCGACGGAGCCGACGAGGGCGAGCAGGCCGCCCGCCAGGAGGAGGCTGTCGTCCACGTCGGAGGCAGTCGGGTACTCCAGGTAGGGGTTGTAGAGGTCGCCCTTGAACGGCCCGTACGAGACGAGCGCGCCCCACTCGGCCGTCGGATGCCGCGCTACGTGGCCTTCCGAGCAGAGGAACGCGCTGGTGCGGTGGTCGCCGGTGAACGGGTCCTTGAGGCGCACCATGCAGGGTTCCCCGGGGAATGTCGAAGCCTTGACGACGCTCAGTTCGACGAGCGGATTGTCCTCCGAGGCTGCCGAGCCGGCGATGCCGAGGCACCCCGCGATCAGGCCGAGCATCAGGAGCCAGCGGAAGACGGGGCGCCCGCGCCGCTGCGCCGGGCAGGCCCGGACGAGGGCGGTGGTGCCCGGGACGCGGACGACGCCGCCGCGCTCGGGGGTGCCGGACCACCACAAGGGGCCGTCGGACGTCAGCGCCCGGGAGTCGACGAGCGTGCACTTGAGGTTGAGCGGCCGGTCGGAGGCCGGCATGTGCAGGGTGACCAGGGGCCCGCCGAACCTCCGGCGCCGTACGTGCGCGGGACACCGGGTCCAGGGGTGGACGCGCAGGACCCGGCTCATGTGGTGGGCGTTGCGCGTGAGGATGACGCCGCTCGTGAGCGGCACGGCGCAGGCGACCCAGAAACCCCCGCCGTCGAAGACGCCGGCGACCTTCAGGGCCACGGTGAGCCAGAGGATGATCGTGCCGGTGGCGAGCGTGCGCGTGCCACGGCGTTGGTACGCGGCCAGTTCCTGCGCCGTCGCGGTGTCCCTCATGGCCGGAGTGGTTTTCTCCGCCTCGGCCCTGGCTCTGTCCTGCTCGTCCACCGGCCCCCCAAGTCTCAGCGGCAGCAGAATAGTTGACTACACCCCGAACCTACTTCGGGATCTCGAAGTCGACCGCGCAGCGGCGGTTCCTGATCTGGTCGAGAGCCGGTGTTTGGGGCCGACTGCGCGAGGCCGTGCTCCAGCACCCCGATGATGCCGGCCTCTTGGACGTCACCCGCGTCGTGCTCGACACCGCCCACGTCCGCGCCGGACGACAGCGGCTGTCAGCAGCCAGACGGACCTTCGTGGTCAACCCGCCACGCGATCGTCCGATCGCGTGGTCGGCGGACTCAGCGGCCGGAGCCCCTTTTTGCGGGCCCCGGCGCCGTTCTGGTGGATGCGCAGATCGTGCGTTCCGCCTTCTCGCGATGACTTCGGTCGCGGTGAAGGTAACGGTGCCGCGGTTCTTCTGCGACACCGCGACCGCGTCGTTTCCGACCCCGGCTCAGGTGTGGTTTCCGCGAACGTGAGTTGGCCGATCCGGGAAATACTCACTTCAGTGACCAGTCGGCCGGTCGAGGCCCGTTGCGCAGGCTCCGCCTTTGACCGCGCATAAGCCCTCGGCCAGGGCGCGCCTGAATAGAGATAGACCATTTACGTATTAGCGTTGAATTATTCCGTCTCTGTTCCCGCCAAATGACAGGGAGTGCTGCATGCGGCTGTCCGTAGTGTTGGCACTGACGGCTGTGATGCTTTCTGTGGCTCCTCAGCCTCTTGCCCGCGCCGATTATGAGTCCGCCTGCGCCGCCCCTACCCGCACGATCAGTGGGGGATCCTCTGAGCTGATCAGCCTCGCGGCGGGGGAGACCGTGCTGCTGGCAGGCGGCGAGTACACCGGCGGCCTGTCCGCGCTGCCTGCAGGGGCGGTCCTGTGCGTGGCCGACAGCGCGACCTTCACACCTGCCTGGGCCAACAATCCGGCAGGAACGCTGGCGGTGCAGGGCAGCGCGACGCTGCCCAACATCCCGGTCGCGAGCGGCTTCACGATCGAGAACGCGGGGACGACCCGGATTGAGAGCCTCAACGCGGCCGGTACCCTGACCCTGAAAAATGAGTCCGGCGCGACCCTAACCCTGCAGGGTGGTGTCGCGCTCAACTCTGGCAGTGTGCTCCGCAACGAGGGTGCTGTATCCGTCGGCGCAATCAATGTGGCTTCCGGCAGCACGGTCACCAACGACGGCACGCTGACCACTGGTTCTGCCATCCTCGCCGGCAGGATCGAGAACCGCGGCACCCTCGCGGTCAACGGGTCGATCAATGAAACGAGTTCCACCGCGGTAGTGGACAACCAGTGCCTCCTGAGTGTCGACGGAACCTGGGGGAACGGCGCCACGCTTACCAACAGTGGTGTCATCACCCTCGCCGACTGGCTGGGCAACATCGGGGCCGGCAGCATCCGTCAGACCGCCGACGGAGTGATCAGCGGCTCGAGTTTTCACAACGACGCCACAGTCACGGGCTTCGGTGGATTCCGGTTCACCGGCCAGACCGAGAACACCGGAACCTTCACCGGAGACTCCAGCAGCGACCCCATCTCCTTCTACGACACCACCCCTGTCACCGGCAGCGTTTTCGACTTCTCCTCGGGGACCGCGGAGAACGTGATCCGAACGGCGGTGAGCGTCGACCCGGACTTCGTGCCCGCTGGCTGTGCCGACGCGCGGCTGCAGGGCACCGCTGATCTGTCGGTCACCAAGGCAGGCCCACTTTCGGTTCCCGCAGGCGGCCAGGTCAGCTATCTCGTCACGGTTTCCAACTCGGGCCCAGACACTGCCACCGCGGTCATCGTCCAGGACGACCTTCCCCCAGAGCTCACGGCTGTCACTGCCTCCGACGGTGGCACCGTCTCCGGCACCACCGTCACCTGGGACGTCGGGGACCTCGCGGCGGGAGACTCCGTCCAGTTCACGCTCACCGGCACAGCCCCGGACTCCGGCACACTCACCGACACCGTCTCCGGCACCACCACCGCAACCGATTCCGATCCCGCCAACAACGACGGAACCGCGGACGCGGCCCGGGTCACCACCGTCGTCACCCCGGCCAACCCGAACCGGCCTCCCGTTGTGGACGACACCACCGCCACCACGACTGAGAACACGCCCGTTGCCGGAGAGGTGGCCATCAGCGACCCGGACGGTGATCCGGTAACGGTCAGCCTCGCCCGCCCGCCGGCCAACGGCACAGTCACGGTCGACGACACCGGGCATTTCGTCTACACCCCCAACGACGGCTTCATCGGCACCGACACGTTCACTGTCGCTGCCTGCGACAACGGCGCACCGCAACTTTGCGACACCGGCACAGTCACCATCCAGGTCATCGAGAACGCGCCTTCGCCCACGCCATCGCCCACGACCCCCACTCCGACACCTACTTCAACGGACGAGCCTGTTCCCACGACGAGTCCGACACCCACCGCCAGCCCCGTCTTCCCGACGACCAGGCCTCCCCACCACGGGCAGCCCGCCTTGCCCTCCACAGGGACCGAATCCTGGCGCTTCCTCCTCACCGCTCTGTTGTTGGCGGGATGCGGCGCGGTCGTACTGATCGCAGCGCGCCGCAGGCGCAAGGGCTGAACCACCGCCCTTCTGCGGAAGCGTGCACTGCTCGCACCGTGATCGCAGTGTCAGCGACTGATGCGAAGATCCCGGCGCGACTACACGAGGAGATCAACATGGGCACCTGGGACACCGGCTCGTTCGACAACGACACGGCCGCGGACTTCGCCAACGCTCTCGACGACGCCAAACCCGAGGAACGCGTGGCACTGATCCGTGGCGTCCTCACGCGCACCGACGATGCCACCGGCTGGCTGGTCGAAGGGGAAGAAGCGGTCGCCGCAGCCGCAGTGATGGCGGTGCAATGCCCTGGTGGCGACTCGATCGACACATCTTACGGCCCTAAAGAGCCCATGCCCGCCTTCCCTGACGTTCTCCGGATGCTCGCGGCCGAGGCCCTCGCTCGCGTCATCAGCGATGCGGCCGGGCCAGCCTCGAACTGGGTCGACCCGGAAGACTGGAAGCAGTGGCGAGCCAACCTCGACCGCCTTCGGGCAGTCCTTGCTCCGCCATCACTGTCCATCCCGCTGTTCGAGATCCAGCAATGACAGAGCGTCACCCGCGACAAAACTTGAGCCAGAACCCCTGGAAGTGAACGAAGCCGTAGTGAGGGCTGACCAGCCGTGCCCGAGGTTGGGAGAGTGTCTGCATGCCCAACAGCGCCTCGCCAGGGTGGGCCAGGATCTCGCCGATCCGGGGGCTCCGGCACATCCTCGTGCACGCGATCGGCGCACGCTGGGGGATTCCCGTCGCAACGGGGTTCAGCCGGGCCATCCGCAGGGAGACCGGCATGTCGCCCGGCTGGTGCAGGGAGGTGGCGGCGGTCAGCCCTCCTGGTTGACGTGCATGTCTCCACCCGACTGGTAGACGCGGCCGTGCCCGGTGGCGCGGGCCTCCATCCGCACCGAGCCGACGCGCGGTGCGGCCGGCGCGGCGGCGCGAAGCGCTTCCGTCAACTCGTGCAGTTCCTGGGTGAGTTCCTCGGTGTGTCGACTGTCAGCGAGTAGCAGTTCGTGCAGGCGTAGCTGCCACAGCTCGGTGAGCGCCGCTGCAGCGCGCTCCCCGTCCTCACCTGTGACCATCGTGCGCAGGGCCGTCAGTTCACCCGATACGGCGTCCGCCTGTTCGGGGCGCACCCGGCGCCACAGCGCCGTCACCGCGCCGCGTGTCTGCTGCCACGCGTCGGTGGTCATGGCGGCTACCATCGCCGAGCCTGCCAGCTGCGCCACTGTGTTCGGGTCCATGGTCCACCCCGTGTCCGTGTCCGTGCCGCGCTCGCTGAGCCGAGGCGACCCGATCGCAGGATACGTCCTGAGCGCGCAGGATGGGGTCAATGTGCCGATGCCACAAGGGTGTTGAGCTTCGGTGTTCGTGGCCCGGGATGTGCTTGGTGACGACCGCGACGACGGGGCGTGCGGCCGGGACAGTCCACGAACCGGTCTGGCCGCTCACCGAACGCCTGCCGGAAACTGGTGACCCAGTTGACCCAGTGGCGCCGTACCAGCCGCCGGGGGTTTCCTGGGGTCTCGATCGGTGGACGCTGGGTGTCCTCGCTGCCATCTGGCGGACGCGTCAGCGGTGCCGCGTCACTCCGCCAGGCCGAGGCCTCGCAACCGGTGGTACGAGGCCCGGTGAGCGTCGGGATCGGCGGCCTTCTCCATGATCCGCAGGACGTCCCGCACGGCCGCGCGGGACTTCTGGGGGTGGCGGGCCTTGCGGAGCATCAGCGCCAGCGTGACGGTCGCCGTGACCCGGCCCTCCTCCAGGTCCGCGGCGGTGGCCCGGCGGACGGCTCGTTCGGCGGCGGGGACCGCCTCGGCGGGGCGCCCCAGGCGACCGAGAGCGCGCGCCAGCATGTCCAGGGTCCGCCACTCCGCGTCGGCGTCTGGCTCCGTGGCGAAGACGGCCGCGGCCCGTTCCAGTGGAGCTACGGACTGTTCGTGACGGCCCAGTTTGGTGCGCGCGGCAGCCAGGTTCACGAGAGTGCGGCCCAGCTGCAGCCTCTCACCCAGGCTTTCGTACTGGCCGACGGCCTCGTCATACCGACGAATCGCCTCTTCGTAGTACCCGGCACGGTGGTGGGCCTCCGCGAAATAGCTCAGGGCGGCCGCCGCGCCGGAGGTGTCGCGCAGCTGCCGCCATACCGTCGCGGACAGGTCAGCGGCCCGCCGCAGATGGTCGGCCGGGCGCTTGAGGCGGTACGCGATGGCGAGCGCCAGCTCCGCCGCCTCGACGGCGCCTGCGGCCAGCAGACGGCAGGTGTCCACCCAGTCGGGGGCATCGACGTCGGCGGACCGCTCCAGCGGCTCCACGGCGGATTCGAGTCGGTCCAGGGCGGCCACGATGCGGTCTCTGCTGAGCCAGTACCGCGCCTTCACCATGTGCGTCAGTGCTTCCATGCGGTCGTCGCCGTGCGCGCGGCACAGCCGGAGGCACTCCCGTACGGCCTCGGTCACGACGGGGTTGTCCAGGCCCGTCGCCGCTGCCACACGACAGATCTCGTGCAACAGGGGAAGCCCCTGAAGCTGTTCGCGGCCCTCCAGGCAGGACAGGGCGTCGCGAGCAGCTTGCAGGGCGTACCGCATCAAGGTCTCGATCCGCATCTGATCTCTCGCGCCGACCGCCACCCGCAGGGCTTCGCCGTCGATGTCGAGCAGCCGTCCCGCCACGGCGTCGTGGCCGCGCGCGCGGAGCAGTGCCCCCAGGTCCCAGGCACGGCTCAGCAATGCCCACGGCGAGGTGTCCGCGTCGTCCCGGGCCACGGCGAGCATGCGTCGGCAGACGTCGACGAACTCGGCCCACTGGCCTCGGTGGCGGTGAAGCTCAGCCAGGGCCGCGAGGACCCGCAAGGCGGCCTCGGCGTCGCCGAACGTCACCCCCATCGCGATGGCCGCCCGCAGGTTCGCCTGTTCCTGGTGGAACCAGGCCAGGGCGTCGCGTACGGATTCGTCGGAGGGGAAACCGTCGCGGTGGGACGCCCGCAGCGCGCCACCAAAGTCCTCAGCTCTCACCGCGTAGTGGAGCAACAGAGCTTCGGCGGGCTGTCGCTGGTCGTCCCCGTGGGCCCCCAGGAGCTCGATGGCGTAGTCGCGGATGAGGTCGTGCTGGCGCCAGGCGCCCGCGCCGACGTGCTCGATCATGTGGGCCCGGGCCAGCTCACGCAGCAGCGGGCGTGCCTGGTGGGTGAGCACGCCCAGGAGCCGCGCGGCGCTTTCGATGCCGAAGTGCGGTCCCGGATTGACCGGCAGGATCCGGAAGAGCCGAGCCTGGTCGTAGCTCAGCCGCCGGTACGAGAGGTCGAAGGCTGCGCGGACCGCCCGCTCGCCGTCGTCCAGGAGATCGAGCCTGCTGTGCGCCCCGGCGAGTTCGTCGGCCAGCTCGCCCGGTGCCAGGCCTGGGGAGCCCGCCAGCAGCGCCGTCACGATGTGCAGCGCCAGCGGCAGATGTCCGCACAGCTCGCACAGCCGCCGCGCGCCTTCCGGGTCGTCGTGGATCCGGGAGTCCCAGGCGGAGAGCTGCTCCAGCCGGCGCGTAACCAGGGCGAGGGAGGAGGCGCCAGTCAGTGTCCGCAGGTCGAGGGAGCGGGAGCCGCGCACAGCCAGGGTGTGTCGCGACGTGACGACGACGCGGTGTCTGCGGGAGCGCGGCAGCAGATCGGCGAGCTGGTCGGTGGCGGAGGCGTTGTCCAGCACGAGCAGCACGCAGCGTTCGCGTGCGGCGAGGTCGTCCAGCAACTGGTGGTACCGGACGGCCAGTTGCCCCGGGGCGACGGTGTCGGCCGTTCCGCCCCCGGTGAGAGCGTGCAGCAACGGCCCGAACGTCTGGCGGGGCAGCAGCCGCTGGGACGGATCGGCCGCGTACCCGTTGAGATCCACGAAGACGGCGCCGCCGGGGAACCAGCCGCGGGCCACGGCCTCCGCCGCCCCGGTCCTGGCGAGCGCCGTCTTGCCCACCCCGGCCAGGCCGGCGACCGCCGACACCACCACCGTTCCGGACTGGTCGTGTGCCGGATCCAGCACGCCCAGGACCGAGTCCACCTCGGCGTCCCGGCCGACGAAGACCTCCGCGACCGCTTCGGCGGTCGGCAGGACCCGCTCCACCAGGACGATGGACTCCATGCCCGACGGATGGTGGTGGACCTCGGTGACCTGGAGATCGCCGCCCGCCTGGAGGATCCGCGCGCTTCCGGACGCGGCGGCCGACTGGTGGAGGAAGGGTGGCAGACCGGCCTGTTCCATCCGCGCTCCCCCGTCGCTCAAGATGTTCCGTGTCACTGCAGAATACGGTGACCAGGGGCGGGGTGGCAGGCCAAGTCGCCTGACCAGCGCGGGAGTTGGCCGGTGGTGGATGCACTCCGTGTCCGGACGGCCAGGTCGGAGGCGGGCAGTAGGGGACATCGGGCCTGTTGCGTCACCACCGCGTGGCGGAACGCTGGGCGTGAGCGGTTCGAACGGGCGGAACCGGTCGGATCGGGAGCTGGCCATGGGCGCCTCCGCGCAGGAACGGCAGTTGCGGTTGAGTCCCGTCGGACCAGCCGTGAGGACACGAGGCGACCGGCGGGCGGTCCGGGGGACCGGTGGTGGGGTGGGCCGCGGGTGCCGGTCGGAGGCAGCGGCTGCCACTCGGCGCCGTGGGCGAGGTCCTTGCGGATCTCACCCCGAACCGTGGACCGGGCCCCCTCGCCTTCGCGACGGCCGCGGACGAGAAACGTGCGAAGGTCGTCGGCATCGCACTGGAACGGGCCTGTTTCCAGGTCGCCCTCCTCAACGTGGACGTCTCCGACTGCTACGCGGGCGCGGGCGACGGCACCTACGACCTGTTCCGCCTCCCGGTCCGCGGTGCCCGGCCACGTATCACTGCGCACGTTCCTGTACTCGGACGCGCTGCACGGGGTCCAGATCGACCTGGACGGCCTCTCGCCGCTCGACGCCTACGTCAGCAGGGAACGCGGATAGCACGCCTCAGGTCCCAGCGGCATACGTCTCGCGCCCGACGCGGCGGGACCCCAGCGGAGGCGCTGCGCGCCTGCTCACGTGAGCGGCGGCGACTCTGAAGGCGCCCTGGTCGCCTCGAACCCGGCGTGCGCTCCGCGGCGGGTTTCCGGCAGGCGGCGAGTCGCCCACCGATGACCGCCCACCGATGACCCGCCCGCCGGTTCCGGCCAGAGTGCGGACGTCCCGTCGGGGAGCCGGCGAGACCGGCCGGCCGGACGAGCGACCCCATACGCCGACGTGTGAGGCCGGTGGGGGAAGCGGGCGCCGTGTGGCCCACGGCATGTGCGCGCGGTGTGCGGTACTCCACGCAACTCCCGTAAGGGGAGGGGCTGATGCTCCGCGTTCTTTGGACGGGGACGGCTGTCTACCGTGGATCGCGGGTCGTTGGACGCGACCCACGGGGGAGCGTGTCGGCCCGGGGAATCGGCACGGGGAACGGAGTGGGTCATGAGGGGACGGACCATGCGCGGCCGGAAGTGGATCGCTCGGGGAATGGCTGTCGCCGTGGTGGCCGGCGGCGCGGTGACGCTGACGGCGGCACCGGCGTCGGCGTCGGGGTGTGTCGATCCGTGGTGGTGGCCGGTGCCGCTGTGCGGGACCGTGGAGAACGACACCGGTGGGCAGGTCGGCGCCCACTCGATTCTGGTGTGCACCGCCTGGGGCGCGGACGCCGAGGACCACGCGTACACCGACAGGAACGACTGCGAGGAGACGGCGGAGGTTCCGGTGGGGAAGACGGTGGGTGACGGGGGCGTGGACGTGGACGCGATGTACGTTCCGCCGCTGGCCGTCTACGAGGGCTACATCCAGTGCGACTTCAACGTCTCCTTCAAGTCCCGGTGGGAGCACGAGAAGAGCGGCTGGTACAAGTTCCCCAGCGACTGCGACCTCGTCATCGACGAGATGCCCTACATCACGACCTGAGGCCCGACCGAGGTCGCTCCGCCCTCGCACCGGACGGATCGTAGGCGCCCGCCGGGGTGCCGTCGGCTCCCGTTGCCTGGCGGTGGATCGGATGTGCCACCTGTCCCTCTCTCCGTTGGACCTGGCTGTGTGACGGGAACCTGCGAAACGAGTTCGGAGGCTCTCTGCGCAGGCGTGGAATGGGCGTTGATCAGGTGGAGGACTGTCCCTGTGGGGTGACAATGAGCCCGGATGTAACCGACACGACGCGACTTAAGCGCTAAAGTTGCCGGGCAACGACACTCTGGGGCGCCGGGGCCACGATGAGCGCCCCGCGACCAGATGGGGCTTCATATGGGATCCGATGCGCGCCGTCCCACTCTGCGCGACATCGCCGACCGCGTAGGCATCTCGGAGGCCGCCGCTTCCTTCGCGCTCAACGGGAAGCCCGGCGTGTCCGAGGCCACCCGGCAGCGGGTGCTGCAGGCGGCCAAGGAGCTCGACTGGGCGCCGCACCACGCGGCCCGCGCGCTGACCGGTGCCGGCACCGCGACCGTCGGTCTCGTCATCGCGCGCAGTGCGCAGGACGTCGGCTCCGAGCTGTTCTTCCACCGGCTGATGACCGGCATGCAGGCGGTGCTGAGCCGTCGGAAGTACGCCCTGCTGTTGCAGGTCGTGGACTCCGTCGACGAGGAGATCGCCGTCTATCACGCGTGGAAGCGGGAGAACCGGGTCGACGGTGTCGTGCTGGTTGACCTGCGGCGCAACGACCCGAGGCCCGAGGCCGTGGTGGAGCTCGGCCTGCCCGCGCTGATCGCGGGTGGGCCGGACCCGGCGGGCGTCGTCCCGTCGGTGTCCATCGACGACGCGGCGGCGATGACGTCCGTCATGCGGCACCTCAAGGAGACGGGTCACGAGCGGGTGGCCTACCTGTCGGGGCCGATCAGCCTGCTCCACGTCCACCGCCGCATCGAGTCCTTCTGGCGCGCGTCGGCGGACCTCGGCATCGCGGACTGCCGCAGCCACGCGACGGACTTCTCGGCCGGCGCCGGCGACAGTGCGACCACGTCGATGCTGCGCGGCGATCCGCGGCCGACCGCGCTGATCTACGACAACGAAGTGCTCGCCGTCGCCGGTGTCGGCGCCATCAGGCGGATGGCGCTGCGCATTCCGGAGGACGTCGCGGTGGTCGTCTGGGAGGACACGCCCGTCTGCACGGTGCTCCAGCCCGCCCTCACCGCGTTGCACCGTGACCCGGCCGGCTTCGGCGCCGACGTGGCGGAACGCCTGCTCAAGGTCCTGGCGGGGGAGAAGGTGGCCGACTTCGAGGAGCGGGTGCCCACCCTGGTGGCCCGGGCGAGCACGGTCGGCGAGAGGCCCGGCGACGCGGACTGACACGCGCCGGGCCGACTGCGCGCATCCGAACAATCTCGGGTCCGGAAGCCGTTGACACCAGTAACTTAAGCGCCTTAGTCTCCGGTGAAGTTCACCGATCATGACGATCAGTCAGGGAAGCAGAAGCACTCATGCACAACGCGCCCCGAACCACGCTCGACCGGCTGGAGCGCGTCCTGCGTCAGCGCCTGGTCCCCCGGATCCACACCGGGCTGTCCGCAGTGAACCTCTCCGCCTGGCCGGTCGACGGCGACGGCGAGCCCGTGCCCGCCGCGCACGCACTGAATCTGACAACGTTGTCAGGTCGATCCGCCCCCGTCTACGAGCCGTTCGCGGTCGGTGACCCCTGGGGCCCGGCCTGGGCCACCACCTGGCTCCGCGTGGACGGCGCCGTACCCGAGGAGGCCCGCCGCGACCCGGAGCGGATCACCGAGCTCGTGCTCGAACTCGGCTGGGAGGACCACTCGGTGGGCGGCCAGGCCGAGGCCATGCTCTACCGGCCGGACGGCTCGGTCATCAAGGCGATCCACCCGCGCAGCGGCTGGCTCCGGCTGACCGGCCCGGGCACCCCGCCCGGCGTGCTGCGCGCGGACGGGACCTTCACCGTCTACGTCGAGGCCGCCGCCAACCCGCTGGTGCTCGGCCTGCCCCCGTTCGTCACCACGCCGCTCGGCGACAAGCACACCGCCGGGCCCGCTCCGCTGTACCACCTCGCCCGCGCCGAGGTGTGCGACTTCGACGCCGGGTTGTGGGAGCTGGTGCGCGACCTGGAGGTCGCCGGCGGGCTCGCGGTCGAGGTGGGGGAGGACGAGCCCCGGCACTGGCGGCTGCTGCGGGCGGTCGACGCGGCACTCGACGCCGCGGACGAGCAGGACCTGGCCGCCACCGTGCCCCGGGCGCGGGCGGCACTCGCACCCGAGCTGGCCAGGCCCGCCCACGCCAGCGCCCACCGGATCACGGCGGTCGGTCACGCGCACATCGACGCGGCCTGGCTGTGGCCGCTGCGTGAGACGGTCAGGAAGGTCGCCAGGACCGTGTCCAATGTGCTGGCGCTGATGGACGCCGACCCGGACTTCGTGTACGCGATGTCGTCGGCGCAGCAGTTCGCCTGGCTGGAGGAATACCAGCCCGAGCTGTTCCAGCGGGTACGTGCGCGGGTCGCCGAGGGCAGGTTCGTACCCGTCGGCGGCATGTGGGTGGAGTCCGACACGACGATGCCCGGCGGTGAGGCGATGGTCCGTCAGTTCACCTATGGCCGCCGGTACTTCACCGAACGGCTCGGCGTGCAGCCCGAGGAGGTCTGGCTGCCGGACAGCTTCGGCTACTCCGGCGCACTGCCGCAGCTCGCCCGGCTGGCCGGCTTCCGGTGGTTCCTCACGCAGAAGATCTCCTGGAACGACACCAACACCTTCCCCCACCACAGCTTCTGGTGGGAGGGGATCGACGGAAGCCGCGTCTTCACCCACTTCCCGCCCGCCGACACCTACGCGGCCGAGGTGACGGCGAAGGAACTGCACCACGCGGTCGCCAACTTCCGTGACAAGGCCGACTCCTCGCACTCCCTGCTGCCCTTCGGGTACGGCGACGGCGGCGGTGGCCCGACCCGCGAGATGCTGGCCCGCGCCGCCCGCTTCGCCGATCTGGAGGGCGCCCCGCGCGTCGCCGTCCGCACTCCCTCCGCGTTCTTCGCCGAAGCCGAGGAGGAGCTCGGCGACGGCGCGGCGGTGTGGGTCGGCGAGCTGTACCTGGAACTGCACCGCGGCACGTTCACCTCGCAGCACGCCATGAAGGCAGGCAACCGCCGCTCCGAGGCCCTGCTGCGCACCGCCGAGTACCTGGCCGCGAGCGCCACGCTGCGCACCGGGGCCCCGTACCCGGCCGCCGAGCTGGACGAGATCTGGCGGACGGTGCTGCTCCACCAGTTCCACGACATCCTGCCCGGCTCGTCCGTCTCCTGGGTGCACCGCGAGGCCCGCGCCACCTACGAGAACGTGACCGGGCGGCTCACCGAACTGATCGCCCGCTCCGGCAAACAGCTGTCGCACGGTGCCTCCGCGAGCCATCCCGCCGGGATCATCTCCCCGCTGCCCTGGGCAGGCCGCAGCGCCTGGGAGGCGGTGCCGGCCGCCTGTGGCACTGCCGCCGACGCCGTGTCGGTGACCGCGCTGGAGGACGGCGGACACGCGCTCGACAACGGGCTGCTGCGGGCCGTCGTGGACGCCCGCGGACATGTCGTCTCGCTGCGCGACGCGGCCTCCGGCCGCGAGCTCGTGCCCGAGGGCCGGCCGCTCGGCGTGCTGCAGCTGCACCGCGACGAGCCGGTGCGCTGGGACGCCTGGGACATCGACCGCGACGCCGCCCGGATGCGCACCGACCTGACCGAGCCCGCCTCCGTTCGAGCCCGCACGCGTGAGGACGGCACGGCGGAGGTGACCGTGGAGCACACCGCGGGTCTGCCCGGCGGTTCCCGCCTCAGCCTTCGCATCGGCCTGGCGCCGGGCGAGCGGCAGCTCGTGATGGAGCTGACCGCGGACTGGCGCGAACGCGAGCGGCTCCTGAAGGTCGCACTGCCCCTGGCCGTGCACACCGCCACCGCCCGCTACGAGACGCAGTTCGGCTACGTCGAGCGCAGTATCCACGCCAACACCAGCTGGGACGCCGCCCATTACGAGGACTGCGCCCACCGTTACGTGCACGTCGCCGAGCCGGGCTTCGGTATCGGCGTCGTCAACGACTCCCTGTACGGCTGTGACGTCACGCGCCTCGGCGGACCCGGCGGCGGCGCCGTCGTACGGCTGTCGCTGCTGCGCGCGCCCACCTTCCCCGACCCGGAGACCGACCAGGGCGTGCACCGGATGCGCTGGGCCGTCGTCCCGGGCGAGGACCACGCCGCGACCGTGGCGGCCGCCCACGCCCTCAACGCCCCGGTCGTCGAGGACCTGCCCGCCGTCGAGCCGCTGCTGGAACTGGCGGAGACCACCGGCCTGCCGGTCCTCGACACGGTCAAGCTCGCCGACGACGGCAGCGGCGATCTCGTCGCGCGCCTCTACGAGGCCCAGGGCGGCCGGGCCGCGGCCACCCTCCGTTGGGCGGACGTGCTCGGCGCCGACACCGTCGTACGCGAGACGGATCTCCTGGAGCGTGAGCTCACCCCCGACAGCGGCATCCGGCGCGCGCTGCGCGACGGTAACCGACTCTCCCTCGAACCGTTCCAGGTCGTCACCCTCCGGCTGACGCCCGCTGCCGAGTGCATAGGAGCACACCGATGAGCAGAACCTTCCGCTGGACGACCGCCGGCGTCGCCGCGAGCGCGGCCCTGAGTCTCACCCTGACCGGCTGCGGGGTGGGAGGCGGCGGGAGCGACGACTCCGGTGCTGCGGACACAGGCGGCAAGGTAGCCGGCAAGATCACGTTTCAGACGTGGAATCTCAAGGGCGGCTACAAGCAGTACTTCGAGGGCCTCGTCGACGCCTTCGAGAAGAAGCACCCCGGCACCACGGTGAAGTGGGTGGACCAGCCGGCCGAGGGATACCAGGACAAGCTCTCCGCCGACGCGGCCGCGGGAAACCTCCCCGATGTCGTCGACATGGGTCCCGAGGCGGCACGTACCCTCGCGGACGCCGGCACGCTCCTCAACGTCGCCGAGGACGACCCGGAAGCCGAGAAGGACTACCTTCCGGCGGCGTGGAAGGCCATGACGTTCAAGGACGTCAAGGGCGGCACCTACGGCTACCCGTGGTATCTCAACACAGGCCCGTCGTTCTTCAACACCGCCCTCTTCAAGAAGTGCGGCCTTGACCCGAAGAACCTTCCCAAGACCTACGACGAGCTCTTCGACCAGGCCGCCGTGATGTCCAAGAACTGCGGCAGCAAGGGCATCTCCATGATCGGGCGGCTGCCCACCATCGAGACCTTCGGCATGTACGGCGCCAAGCTCATGAACAAGGACGGCACCAAGTTCACCTTCAACGACGCCAAGGGCGTCGAACTGGTCGAGCGCTACCAGAAGCTGTACAAGGGCAGTGGCTTCACCGAGGAGTCCCTCAACGCGCTCCAGACCGGTGAGGCCGACTCCTTCAAGTCCGGTGAGCTCGGCTGGCTCCCCGGCAGTTCGTACACCCTGAGCGACCTCAAGAAGACCGCGCCGAAGGTCGCCGAGTCGGTCGCGATGGGACCGCTCATCGCCAACACCGCGCCGAACATGTACCTCGAATCCCTCGTGGTCAACGCCAAGTCGAAGAACACCGCGACCGCCAAGGCGTTCGCCAAGTTCGTCACCGATCCGGCGAACCAGATGGCCTTCGCGAAGAAGGCCTCCGTCTTCCCCTCCTCCACGGGCTCGCTGGAGGACCCGTACTTCACCAAGGACGATGCCACCGACGAGGGTCACCTCCGCGTCGAGGCCGCCCATCAGGTCGGCACGTCCGTCGTCTGGTGGCCGCCGGCCTTCTCGGGCACCAGCGACGTCGACAACCTGCGTGAACAGATCGCCAAGGCGCTGCTCGGCAAGACGACGGCGCAGCAGGCCCTCGACGACGCCGTGAAGTACGCCAACGACCGGCTGGCGAAGCAGTGACCAGCACGATCACCGCCCCTGAGCGGGATACACGCCGGGCGGACCGCACTCGCCCCGCCCGGCCCGTGCACTGGGCGCAGGGACGCTGGTACGTGCCGTGGCTCTTCCTCGGCGTCGCACTGGTCGTCGTGTGTACGTTCGCCCTCTTCCCCTTCTTCAACACCCTGCTGCTCTCCTTCACCGACGCCACCCTGCTGCGCGGGGGCCAGTTCATCGGAGTGGACAACTTCGGCGAACTCCTGGGGGACTCGCGCTTCCAGACGGCACTGCTCAACTCCACGCTCTACGTCATCTGCGTCGTGCCGGTCATGGTGATCCTGCCGCTGATCCTCGCCACGCTGGTGGCAGGCAACGGGCGCCTCCTGGGATTCTTCCGCACCAGCTACTACCTGCCCGTGATCATGTCCCCGGTCATTGTGGGGCTGGTGTGGACGAACCTCCTGAACCGGCGAGGTCTCGTCAACGCCGTCCTCGAGTGGGTCTCGGCCGTCAGCGGGCCCGTGCCGTTCCTCACCGACCGCTGGCTCCTGCTGTTCAGCGCCATGTTCGTCACCATCTGGATGGGCATGGGCTACTACATGGTCATCTACCTCGCGGCGCTGGCCAGCATCGACCCCTCGCTCTACGACTCCGCGGCCGTCGACGGAGCGGGCACGGTGCGCAAGTTCCTCCACGTGACCATGCCCGGTGTCCGCAACACGATGGGCCTCATCGGGCTGTTCTCCTCGATCGCCGCCTTCCGCGTCTTCGGCGAGGTCTACATGCTGACCGATGGCACCGGCGGCACCGGCGGCGAGAACCTCACCATGACCATGCTGATCCAGCGGGAAGGCACCGGTCTCCAGGCGCGGACCGGTTACGCCGGCGCCATCAGCCTCGTCATGTTCGTGATCATGGCCATTTTCCTCCTGCTGCAGCTCGTGGCACAGAACCGGCAGAGGAAGAACGGATGAGCCGTCAGCGCAAGCGCATCACCACGGGATCGGCCGCACGCTACGCGGCCCTGGTCCTCATGTTCATCCTTCTCGCGGGACCGCTGCTGTGGCAGCTCTCCTTGTCGCTCAAGGGGCAGGGCGACGATCTCTATGCGCAGCCTCCGCAACTGGTGCCCTCGCACCCGACACTCAGCAACTTCACGGGAGTTCTCGACCGGGTCCCCGTGCTGCGGTTCGTGCTCAACTCCGCAGTGGTCGCCCTGCTCGTCGTGGGCGGAAACGTCCTCTTCGCCACCTCCGCCGGGTTCGCGCTCGCCCGACTGCGCTTCCGTTTCCGCGGCGTGGCCACGGCGATCTTCGTGGCGGCGCTCCTCGTGCCGGCCGAGGCGGTCATCATCGCCCAGTTCCTGCTCATCAGATCCGCCGGACTGACCGACAGCCTGCTGGGCGTGGCGCTCCCGGCCTTCGTGGCGCCGCTGAACGTACTGCTGATGCGCAACGCCTTCGCCGGTATCCCCGACGAGCTGGAAGAAGCCGCGGTCCTCGACGGCGCCGGCATCTGGCAGCGCTTCCTGCGGATCTGCGTACCGCAGGTCAAGGGCGTCATGGCCGTCGTCGCGATCTTCGCGTTCGTCGCCGCGTGGAACGACTTCCTCTGGCCGCTGATCGTGCTCTCCGACGAGCAGAACTACACCCTCACCGTCGGGCTGAACATGCTCAAGGGCACGTTCTACGACGACCCGCGGCTCATCGCCGCCGGCACGATCGTCGCGCTCGTACCCATCATCGTGTTTTTCGCCGCCTTGCAGAGGTTCTTCATGCGCGGTCTCGAACAAGGAGGCATCAAGGGATGACCGCGTTGCGCTTCGGCGTGAACTACACGCCGCGCAAGGACTGGTTCTACTCCTGGCTGGAGCCGTCGTGGGACGAGATCCGCCGGGACCTGGACGGCATCGCGTCGCTGGGTCTCGACCACGTACGGATCTTTCCGTTCTGGCCGATCCTCCAGCCCAACCGCACGCTCATCCGGCCGCGGGCGCTCGCGGACGTGCGCGAGTTGGTCCGGATCGCGGGCGAGGCGGGTCTCGATGCCTCCGTCGACGTCATCCAGGGACACATGTCGAGCTACGACTTCGTACCCGCGTGGCTGACGTCCTGGCACACGACGAACATGTTCACCGACGCCGGAGCCCTGCAGGCACAAGCGGAGCTGGCCCGTGCGCTGCACGAAGCCGTCGCCGACCTGCCCAACTACCTCGGCCTCACCCTGGGGAACGAGGTGAACCAGTTCTCCGGCGATCCGCACCCCGCCCCGATGCGTGCGTCGTCCGAACAGGCCGGAAACTGGATCCGTACGCTGCTGGACGCCGTGCCGGCGGACGGCAGGGGCCTGCGCCTGCACGCCGAGTACGACGCTGTGTGGTACCTCGACGACCATCCGTTCCTGCCCACGCACGCAGCCCGGCTCGGTGACGTCACCGCGATCCACTCGTGGATCTTCAACGGCACGGCGCAGCGGTACGGCGGCATGTCGGCACAGAGCGTGCGGCACGGCGAGTACCTCGTGGAACTCGCCCGCGCCTTCGCCACCGACGTCGACCGGCCGGTGTGGCTGCAGGAGATCGGCGCGCCCCTCAACTGCCTCGACGCGTCCGAAGCGCCGGCGTTCTGCGAGCAGGCCGTCCGGCACGCCGCGGACAGTCCGGCCCTGTGGGGGGTGACGTGGTGGTGCTCCCACGACGTCGACCGCTCGCTCGCGGACTTCCCCGAACTCGAGTACTCGCTCGGCCTGTTCGACGCTGACGGGAAGGTCAAGCCCATCGGCCGCGCGTTCGCCGCCGTGGCGGAGGAACTGCGCGGGCGTGCCGCCGCTCCCGATCCGCGCAGGGAGGCGGTCGTCGTCGAGGTCGACGACGACGATGTCCCGGTCCGCCGCGCCGATCTCGCGCCGGGCGGCGCGGTCTTCACGGCCTGGACGGACCTGGCGCGGGAGGGCCGCCGGCCGGCCGTCGTCACCTCGGCGACCGTGGCCTCGGCCGCCGACCTGGCGGCACGCGGGGTCACCGCCGTGCACCTGCCTGCCGCCTCGGGCGTGAGTGCCTACTCCGCGGTCAGCGACAGTTCGGCGCTCGCGACGGGCTCGATGTGACCGGGGCGAGGACACCGGGTGCGGGGGAGGCCTCGGCCGCTGCCGCGGACGCGGCGCGCGTCGAAGGTCTCCTGGCGGCCATGACCGTCGAGGAGAAGGTCGGCCAGGTCAACCAGCGCCTCTACGGCTGGCGCGCCGTCGATCGGGACCGGCGCGGAGGGTTGCGGCTGAGCGACTACGCCCGCGAGGAGATCGACCGGTGGGGCGGACTCGGCGCTCTGTACGGCCTCTTCCGGGCCGATGCCTGGTCCGGCCGGACGTGGACGAGCGGCATCCGGCCCGAGGAGCGGGCCGAGGCGGCCTCGGTCGTGCAGGCTGCCGTGGCCGCCGCAGACCGGCACGGCATCGGGGCGCTGCTGGTGGAGGAGGCGCCGCACGGGCACCAGGCCCTGGGCGGCACCCTCCTGCCGGTCAACCTCGCCGTCGCTGCCACCTGGTGCCCCGAATCCCTGGCCGAGGCGGCCCGCGGTGTCGGCGCCGAACTCGAGGCGAGCGGCGTCCACATAGCCCTGGTCTCGGCCCTGGACGTCCTGCGCGATCCCCGGTGGGGACGCGGCGAGGAGTGCTACGGCGAGGACCCGCTGCTCGCCGCCGAGCTGACCCGTGCCGTCGTCGAGGGCATGCAGGGCGAGGCGCGCTCCCGCGTGGGCGACGGAGGGGTCGGCGTCGTCCTCAAGCACCTGGCCGCGCAGGGCGAGGCCGTCGGCGGACGCAACGGTCAGTCCGCCCACCTGGGACCGCACGACCTCGCCGAGATCCACCTCCCTCCCGTCGAAGCGGGCCTGCGTGCCGGGGCGCTCGGCTTCATGGCCGCGTACAACGACATCGACGGCGTCCCGTGCTGCGCCAACCACGATCTCCTGACCACGTATCTGCGCGGCCGCCACGGCTTCGACGGGATCGTGATGGCGGACGGGCTGGCCGTGGACCGGCTTGCCGGGATGACCGGTGACCTGCCGACTGCGGCCAGGGCCGCCCTGCTGGCCGGTGTGGACATGTCGCTGTGGGACGAGTCGTTCGGCCACCTCGCCGCCCTGGCCGGCGACGACGAGCAGGTCGCCGCCGCGCTCGACGTCGCCTGCCGGCGGGTGCTGACGCTCAAGGACCGGTTCGGGCTGCTGGGTGAGCCCGGTCGTCCCGTCCGTCTGGACGCGGACCGGTCGGTGGTCCGTCTGACGGCGGCGCAGGGGGTGACACGTGTGGCCTCGCGGCGGCTCGCCGCCGAGTCGCTCGTCCTGCTGAAGAACGGTCCCGGGGGCGACGGGAGCGCCCCACTGCCGCTGGACGCCGGCCGGCTGCGGAGCGTGGCCGTCGTCGGCCCCTACGCCGATGACGTCCCCGCGCTGCTGGGCGACTACGTTCCGCCGCTGCCGGCCGGGTCGAACCGAAGCATCTCCGAGGCTCTGCGCGCGGTACTGCCCGGCACGGAGGTCACTGTGGGGGAGACCTTCGAGGAGGTGGGGGCAGCGGCCTTCGCCGCCGCTGACGCCGTGGTCGTGGTGATCGGCGGCACCAGCCACCGCTCCTACGACGACGCGTTCGCGGACAACGGCGCCATCACCGGACGCACCGGCGAGGCCACCGGCGGTGAGGGCGTCGACCTCGCCGACGTCTCACTGCCCGCCGGGCAGGACGACCTCCTGCGGGCGGTACGGGGCGCAACGGACACGCCGGTGACCGCCGTCGTCGTCTCCGGCCGGCCCCACGTCCTGACCGGCGCCCTCGAGCACTGCGACGCGGTGCTGTGGGCCGGGTATCCCGGCCCGTACGGCGGCGAGGCGGTCGCCGCCGCGCTGCTGGGCGAGGCGGAGCCCACCGGGCGGCTGCCGATGACGCTGCCGCGGCACCCCGCGGCCGTGCCGGTACGGCACAACGACCGGCAGAGCGCGGTGGACTGCTACCGCGATGCCCCGGAGCCGGTCCTGCTCCCGTTCGGATTCGGCCTGGGGTACCGCGAGGTGGCGGTCGTCGGCCTGGACGTCACGGTCCGGCCGGACGGCGTCGTCCTGACGGTGACCGCGGCGAACCGTTCCGAGGGGCCCAGCAGTTCGGTGATCCCCGTCTTCGCCCACCGCTCGGGCGGGACGCGCACGCCCCGTACCCGTGAACTGATCGCCTTCGGGCGGCTCGGCGTCGCACCGCACGCGACGGCCGAGATCACCTGGACGATCCCGGCCGACCGGGTCTTCGCCGACCCGGGCGCAGCAACGGCCGTGAGCCGGCTGGACGTGGCGGGCCTGACCCGCACCATCCGGCCCGCACGCGGCTGACCTGGGCAGGACAGCTACTCACAAGGGAGAGAGAAGCATGGCCAGACCTGCACTCGCACGACGGTCGGTGCTCGCCGCCGTCTCCGTCGTCACCGCACTCACCGCGGCATGCATCAGCGCGCCCATGGCGTCGGCGTCCGACACCCTCCCGTGGGAGGGGAAGAGCGCCAAGGGAGCGAACCAGCCCTACCAGCACGGCTATTCGGCGACCACCCTCCTCGACTGGGACCCGCGCACCGACACCGACGCCGGCAGGCTGCGCGCACGGATCCCCCTGCAAAAGCGCGCCGGTGCCGACCCGGCCACCCAGCGCAACCCCGATCTGCCCGCCGAGACCCAGAACCTCACCCTGGCCGGCGACTACGGCAACGCCTTCTTCGAATCGCACCCGTACACCAACGAGTTCAGCCAGTACCTCTTCAACTACTGGCAGTACACCGACGCCTACGCCTCCTGGCACGGCATGCCCACCGAGGGCGTGCCCGAGGACTCCTACGACCCCTCCGCCGAGTGGACCCAGCGCTGGTTCGAGTTCGGCTCCGTCAACCTGCCCAATCCCGGCTACACCAACGCCGCTCACCGCAACGGCGCACGGTCCCTCGGCACCGTCTTCTTCTCGGACAACGACCGCGGCCCGCAGTCCTACGGCGAACTGCTCGTACGCGACAAGAAGGGCGACTTCCCGGCCGCACGCAAACTTGCCGAGGTCGCCCACTACTTCGGCTTCGACGGCTACTTCTTCAACCAGGAGCAGAGCCAGGTCGCCCCCGAGGACGTCGACGACTACATGGACTTCCTCGCCGCACTGCGCGCCGAGGGCCTGTATGTGCAGTGGTACGACTCGGTCGACGCCGGCACCGGCAAGAAGCTCTACGAGAACGAGTTCACCTCACGCAACGCCCCGTTCATCCAGAACAGCGAGCGCGGCCCGCTGGCCGACTCGATCTTCCTCAACTACTGGTGGAACCACAAGAAGCTCACGGACTCCGCCGCCTACGCCACGTCCCTGGGCGTGAACCCGCGCCGGCAGGTCTTCGCCGGCGTCGAGGCCGGCACCTACCAGTTCGACCAGCCCTACGACTTGGACGACGACCTCGGCGACGACGGCAAGCCGATGAACGCGATCGCCACCCTCGGCGCGGACTTCGTCCACTCCGACTACGAGCACAAGACGGAGGACGACCACCAGTCGACGGTCTTCGACCGCGAGCGCCGGTGGTGGACCGGCACTTCGACCGGCACCGGTTCGGCGGCCGACGGCCAGTGGAAGGACATGTCCTCGTACATCGCCGAACGCACCGCGATCACCGGGTCCACGTTCGCGACCACTTTCAACACCGGCCACGGGCTCGGCTATTGGAGCGACGGAGCCCGGGCGAGTGACCGGGAGTGGGGCAACATCGGCATCCAGGACACCCCGGTGACCTGGCAGTGGTGGCTCCAGGGTGCCGGTGCCGACGGCCTCCAGGTCGACTACGACTACGGCCCGGACTACGTCACGGCGGACCGCTTCCACTATGACCGGATCGGCGCCTACGAGGGCGGCTCCTCGCTGGCCGTGAGCGGCAAGCTGTCCGGCGACGCGGTGCTGCGCCTGTACAAGACGGACCTGAAGGTCGTGGACGGGTCCAAGGTGAAGCTCACCTACGCGCAGCCGAGCGGCGGCGACGCGGATCTCAGTCTCGCGCTCGTCCTCAAGTCGGATCCGAAGAAGACGGTCCGCGTACCGATCAAGGCCGCCAAGTCCGTCCGCGGCGGCTGGCGCACCGCGACCGTCGACCTCTCCGACTACGCCGGCGAGACGGTCTCCACCCTCGGCCTCGGCCTCACGCCCGGCGCCGATCCCATCGATCACTTCCAGCTCAACCTCGGCGCCCTCGCTCTCAGCGACGGCGCCGACCACACCCCCGCCGCCCCCACCGGTTTCCACATCGACCAGGCCCTGACGTCCACGGACGAGCTGAACCTGGGCTGGCACCTGGACGACTACAAGGACGTCGTGCGCTACGACGTGTACGCCGACGGCACGTACCTCGGCGGCGTCTACGACGACACCTTCTACGCCAAGGACTTCACCGGCACTCACGGCAGGCTTCAACTGGTCGCCGTCGGCAAGGACGGCAGCAAGAGCAGGCCGGCGACCATCGGCTACGACTTCGCGCACGGCCCCGGTGACGTCACCGCGAAGGCGTCCAAGGACGGCACGGTGACCGTGTCCTGGGACGAGCCGGTCTCCTCGGGTGCCTCGGTCACCCTGGCCGCGGAGGACGAGGACCGGGCCGGTCACCGGCGGCGCGTCGTCCTGCATCCCGGCCGCGGCGAGACGTCGGCTACGTTCCGCAACATGCCGGTCGACGGCGGAGCTTTCGTCGCCACGGTGAACCCTGCCGGTGGCACTGCCGTCGCGACTACCGGCACCTTCGCCGACACCGAGATCGAGGCCTACCCGAAGTCCGCCGCCGAACTGTCCGGAACCTCGCTCACGCTGACCCAGCCCACCCTGGCCGACTGGCACACCCTGACGGTGTATGAGAACGGCAAGCCGATCCCGTTCGACACCACGTACAGCCAGGGCGAACGCGACCGTGTGATCCACGGCCGCACCACCCTGCACGCCTTGTCGGTAACCCTCGCGAGCGCCAGGAGCAAGGTGACCGCCGTACTCGAGGACTACGCCGGTAACCAGGCCGAGACCGTCCTACGGGAAGCCACCGACTGATCCACGGGCCGCCGTAGGCGACTTCGACGACGTCGGCCCCTGCGGGGATCTTCAGCCCGCAGGAGGCCGTTGTCTTCCCGCTCCGATCCGGGGCGGTCCTGGAAGCGCGGCAGAAGCCCGCGGCGGTGCACCTGAGAGAACCTGGCGCCAGGTCTCGCACAGCGAAGCCCACCCCACCTTGACCATCATCACCATCGTGGTCCGCCGGGTGGGCTCAGCGGCGTCCGCGGTCACGGGTTCGACGCGGTGAGGGACGGGCGTGGAGGCCGGGTGAGGCGGCATGAACTGGACGTCGCCGGCATCGGCGAGTTCAGCGACATCATCGTCCGTGCCTTCGAGAGAGGTGACCGGCACCTTCACCTCGACCCCACCGGGGGCCTCTACACGATCCTGGGCATCCCACACGCCGCCGACCACATCGGCGGCAGCCGCTCCATCACTGCGGCAAGCTCGGGCGCGGTATGCGGCGCATGTGATGCGGAGTTCGAAGACGGTCCGCCCTGTGCTGCCAGGGATGTCGACGCGGTGGTCGCTCTGCCTCGAACGACGGCTGCGATACGAACGCGATGTCGGTGGGGCTGCTGCGCATATCCGTGGTGAAACGTACGGTACGCAGGGACGAGTACCGAAGGGGAGATCATGGGCGACTGGTTCCAGACGATCGTCGACGCCGAGGCCACGCCGGAGGAGGCGCAAGGGCTCGCGGCGAACATTCTCGATTGGCTGATCGCGGACGGCTTCATCTCAGCGGAACGCACCGACTGCGTCCTCGGCGCTGACGCCGGGCACGCGCCAGGAACGCGTTACGGCGAAGCCGTCGAGCACCCGGATCCCGAACTGGTCAATCTGTGGAGCAACGGCCTGCACGTCACTGTAGGGCGTACGGTCTTCGACGCTGGGCAGGGTGAGCCCTCGGCCGTCACCTGCCCGCACTGCGCAGCAGAGCTGCCCCTGGTCGACGAGTACTGGACGCCCATCGAGGAGACGTGGGACCGCTTCAAGGACGCAGTGGGATCCTGGGCCGAGGGAGACGACGAGCCCGTAGCGTGCCCGTCCTGCGGCCGGACGACTCCCGTGCACGCGTGGCTCTGGGCCGGCGACTACTTCGCGTTTGGTCATCTGGGCTTCACGTTCTGGAACTGGCCCGAACTGCGCCCCGAGTTCGTCGTGGACATCGCGCGCCGCCTCGGTGGGCACCGCACCGTACTGCTCGAAGGCAAGCTCTGACAGGGCACGAAGGGGGTTCGTCTCCGAGGCCAGTTGGCTGCGCTGGAGCGCCGGCCGCCTCCTTGACGTACGGGCGCACTGCCCGGGCCCGCGTGAGGGCTGGTGCTCTTGTCGGGGTCTCAGACGTGTGAGGCGTCGATGGCGCGGTCGCCTACCGGCCGCTCCCTGCAGGGCGTTAGGCTGTGCCGCTCGTGGCGGAACAGGTTTGTTATGCAGGAGAGTTGGACGTGGCGCCGATATGCCGGTGAGTGTCGAAGAGTCCGGGGCGCCGGGAGTCGTCGGTGGATACACGATCCTTGGCAAGCTCGGCAGCGGCGGCATGGGGGCCGTCTATCTGGGGGAGTCGGCCTCCGGGCGCCAGGTGGCGGTCAAGGTCGTGCACGCGCAGTACGCGCAGGACGAGGAGTTTCGGGTCCGGTTCCGGCAGGAGGTCGCGGCGGCCCGCCGGGTGAGCGGCGCGTTCACCGCCCCCGTCGTGGACGCTGACCCCGAGGCGGAGCAGCCGTGGATGGCGACGCTGTACGTGCCCGGCAGAACGCTGGGCGGCGTCGTGGCCGAGGCCGGGCCGTTGGGCGGGCGTGAGTTGCGCCTGCTTGCGCTGGGCTTGGTCGAGGCGTTGCGGGACATCCACCGGGCGGGTGTGGTGCACCGGGACCTCAAGCCCGGCAACGTCTTGATGGCCGAGGACGGTCCGCGCGTCATCGACTTCGGCATCTCGCACGCGGCCGATCACCAGGCCCTCACCGTGACCGGCCGGTTGATGGGCACCCCGCCGTTCATGTCACCGGAGCAGTTCGCCTCGCCGCGCGACGTGACCGCGGCGTCCGACGTGTTCTCGTTGGGGTCCTTGCTCGTGTACGCGGCCACGGGGCACGGCCCGTTCGACAGCGACAGTCCGTACATGACGGGCTATCGGATCGTGCACGAGGTACCCGCGCTGGAGCGCACGCCTCAGCCACTGCGCTCCATCGTGGAGCGCTGCCTGGACAAGGACCCGCAACGGCGGCCTGCGCTGGAGGAGTTGCAGGCCCTGTTCCCCACGTTGCCGGACACCTTGTCGCCGTCGGTCGCGGGCTCCGCCGCGCAGCACCTGGCGAGCCAGGAAACCGCGCCCGCACCGGGTAGTCACGATGCCGACGGACCGACGAACCAGCCCGCGCCCCGCGCCATCGGACGGAGTCGCCGGCGTCGTATCGCGCTCGCCGTGAGCGTCGCACTGGTTGTCACTGTCGCGGGCGTGGTGGGGTACCACTTCACGTCGAGCCGGCCGAACGACAAGGCACCGATCACGGTCGACCCCGCCCTCGATCTGCCGCCCGGCTGGCGCGCCTGGCGCACCAGCCTGACGCGACCCGTCAAGACTGAACCGACGGCCACCAACGTGGACACCGTGGACTCCGGGTGTGTCGCCGACGGCACCTCGGTGTACTGCGCGGGAACCGGGTTCACCGTCGCGCGGATCGATGCCGCCACCGGCCGGGTGCGGTGGCGCTTCGGCGACAACAGCGAGGCCGCGCAGCGCCCCCTCGGGATCAGGAACGGACGCGTGTACACCGCCGTGCCTCTGGACGTGGATTCCAGGGACTCTGCCCAGCGGCTCGTGGCCATCGACACCGCCACCGGCAAACAAGCCTGGACCCGCACCGTCGACGTGAGCCATCCCGCCGCCCTGTTCAGCGGCGGCATCCTTACCGTTCCCGATGGCGCGAGCGAGTTCGTCGCCCTCGACGCAGCGAGCGGCAAGGACGTGTGGCGGGTGCCCGCTCGATCGTCGCAGGGCACCAACTGCTCACCTCTGGTGATGGCTGGTGATCCCTACGGGGTGTGCACCGATGCGACTGCCCCCTTCAGCGGCAAGGCCGGTCTCCTGCACCTCGACCCGGCCGACGGCACCGCACAGGAGATCGGCGCCCTCCCTCTCACGGCTCAGCCGCTGGGTGTGGACTTCGGACGGCCACTCTTCGCCGTACGCGCCAGCGAGGACACTGCGGACGACAACAGACGCGACCCCGCGTACTCGGCCCTGCTGGTGGTGAACCCGCGCACCAAGGCTCTCACTCGTACGCCCCTTAAGGAGACCGTCCGGGGAACACCAACCCTGATCCGCGGAGTGGTCTACTTCGTCAGGCCCGACGGCACGGTCACCGCGGTCCAGGCGGCCGGCGGCACCACGCTGTGGCGCAGGAGCACCCAGGTCGAGAACCTCTCCGCGCCCACCACGTCGCCGAACAACGACATGCTCTACTTCGCCAATCGCTACGGCCGGTTGCTCGCACTGGACCGCTCCACCGGCACCACGCGATGGACCACGACCCAACTGAAGGATCCAGGCCTGTCGGCGGAGAAGAGAGTTCCGAGCATTGTCCTGGTGAAGGAGGCGATCGTCGCGGTCGCCGGTGAAACAGCGTTCTCGGCAAGCCCTGATCAGCCCCTCGCGGGCGGGCACTGAGCAACCATGAGGAGCTGAGGACCTGGGCTGACAGCGGAGCAGGGGAGCCTGAGGACCGGACCACGGGCGGCCGGAGTGTACGCACAGCCCACGGCCGTCTGCCGGGCCCCAACCTGGCGTCGGGAGCACTGAGCTTGTTCGCGCAACCCGGAACAGAACACGTGTTCAGCTCTGTCCCTGGAAGCCGAACCGAGCACGCTGTGCCTGGACTCCAAGGCCTTCGCACAGCGGGTGTTCGAGGAGATCTTGTCGATGTCCGGTGTAGATGTCCACGCACCCCCGCCTCAGGACCGCAAGCTCGCGGGGGAGCGGCGCGCGCCGTGTCTATCCTGCCGTCTGCCCCTGTGGGCGGCAGAGGCGAACGCCGCCACGGGTAAAGCTCATCACCAGTAAGTGGGTAGTACACATGCGCAAGGCACACATCGCGTTCGCGGCCGCCATGGCCGCCGTCGGACTCGGGATCTCGGGCTGCAGCGACGGCAACGACACGGATGGTTCGGCGACGAAGGAGTCACCCGCCGCGTCCGCTCCGCAGTCGCCTGCCTCGGAGAGCCCGGCCGCCGCCGAGGGCGGCAGCGAAGGCGGAGAGGCCCCGGCCGCGGGTGACGTGACGAAGCCTGGCTCGAAGCTGAAGGTGGGCGACCGGGCGGTGCTGCCGTTCGAGTACACCAGCAAGAAGAAGGGCACCATCGCGGTCACCGTCACGGCGATCACGAAGGGCGTCGAGTCCGACATGGCCAAGTTCGGGACCAAGGCGAAGGGAATGACGCCCTACTTCATCAAGCTGAAGGTGGAGAACGTCGGCGGCACCGACCTGTCGTACGCCTCACTGAAGCTGAGAGGTGTCCTTTCGAACGGCCAGGGCACCGGCGTCATCCTGATCGGAGACATCCCCGGCAAGTGCGACAGCGAGAACGCGTCGGCCGAGTTCACCACCAAGGGCGCCTCGTTCGAGACGTGCAGCCTGAGCGCCACCACGGGCGCCCCGGTCACGGGCGCCGAGTTCGACGAGGGGGACGCCTACAGCGACACCCCGGTCCTGTGGACCAGCTGACGCCCGCCGCACCGCAACGATCCCGCGATGACTGACCTTCTCGGTGTGTTGTCGGATGGCGGGTCGGGTTGCGTGCGGTGCCGGTGAGGCACCAGTCGACCCGGTCGGGGCGATGTCGGATGCGCCGCAGCAGTGACCAGACGCGCTCCGCCGGAGTCAAGTCCGGTGCGTAGGAGGGCAGATGGGCGAGGGTGAGCCAGTTGTGCCCGGCGTACAGGCGAAGCTCCTGAGTCCCTCCTGCGGCGGCACTTGCGGTGGCTGTGAGGCTGGCAGATCGGCTGGGAGGGATCGCCCAGCCGTCAGCAGCACAGGGCGGCGGCCGAGTAGCGGCGCCAGAACCGGCCGCGCACCCGCACCACCGGCGTGCGCCCGCTCCGGCTCACGGGGCGGGCGCGCGGCGGATCCGCGCTCCGCGTCCGCCCGCGCGGGGAACGCCGCTCCCACGCACTCATCCTGGCCGACCTGGCGCGGCTGCACTCGTACACCAACAGCACGCGTGCCCGGACGCTGCTGCTCCGGATCTCCGGCCTGCGCGTCGCCCCCGGAACGCCTGGCCGCCGGTCATTGCGCCGTGATGCGTCCTCCACGGACTCCGCGGGGGTCTGGTAGATCACCTCGTGCAGCCGACCGCACCAGAGACTGAGAAGCAGCCGGCCTCCGTCGACCACGTACGTGTTCACGATCGCGTGCGGAGCGTTCTCGTGAGGGCCTGACGACTCGAGTTCGCCGGGGACCCGCACTTCGTCAGCGGCACACAGCAACTCCAGCAACGGCAGGTCATCGTTGAGGCAGTCCATGAGGGGTCACCCTAGTGCTGCGTTCCTCGGACACGCCGCGACGCCCTCCGATCCCTGACACGCCCCTCGACATCACCTGATCCGACAGATCCCCGGAGTGGTGCCGCCCCGGGCTGACACGATCCACGCATGGGAAATATCTACGACTACTACGCGGCCACCGACGACAGGCAGGCCCTCGCGCTGTTCGAAGACGACTGCATGGACGACCCGTTCGGCACGCTCGGCCTCAAGGGAGCAGATCCCTACCTGCTCCTCGCAGCCGTCGAAGCCCTCCTGACAGGAGCATCCGAGGAACAAGTGGAAGCTATCCCGCGCTTCTGCGAACTGCTCAACGACGCGGGGCACGAAGGGCCCTGGCTCGTCTCACTCACGGACACTCTCCGTGATGCTCTCGCAGTGGCCACCCCGGAGCGCCTGCTGGAGACCGCCGCCGCATGGACCCACACGGAGGACGGTGGTGGCCAGGACCCAGGGCTCTTGGCCGACTTCCTGGGACGCCTCGCCGAACTGGCCCGCGACGCGGGCTCGCAACGGCACCTGTACTGCGGTATGTCCCTGTAGGGAGCCCCGATTCAGGAACAGAGTCGGCGGCAGGCGATGAGGGGCTGGTGACCCGGCCCGTGCGGGACATGCTGGCCGGGGGAGTTGGCAGGATCGTGCACGACGGGCGTCAGGAGCCTGCCAGCGGAAGATCTGTGGGAGGGGAGAGATCGCTGCGATTCTTGTGATGCGGCCGGGGATCAGGCCCGGACAGCTCTCTAGAAGCGGCGCCCAGGGGCGCTGGAAGGGAAGACGCATGATGCGTACCGTCACCAGCCGGGTCGGCCGGAGGATCGCGGCAGCGGTGCTGACTGCGCTGGCGACGGCGGGGGTGTTCGCCGCCGTCACGGGCAGCATCACGTTCGCGAGCGGCGACGGCACCGTGGTGTCGCAGCCCTGTCTCGACCCCAAGGGCGCTCACTGCGGGCCGGCCAACGGCTGGCAGGAGGAGCCGAAGACCTGAACCTTTCGAGGCGAGAGGGCCCAGCGGGGCCGGTCCAGGTCCGGGCGCCGAACACGGTGTCCGGACCGTCGCTTGTGCAGTACCTCTTTTCCGATCCCCCGAGGAGCACCGTCGATGCACCGCATGCAGGCCCTGGGTCTCACGCCTGCGGAAGAGGAGACGTACCGGCACGTCCTGCGGCACCCCGGTCGGAGCGCCCGCACGATCGCCGCCGCGTCCTGGCACCCGTACGGAACCGGCGCGGCCACCGTGAGGCGGCTGAAGGACCTGGGAGCCGTGGTCGAGCGGGACGGACTGCTGTGGCCGGAGGAACCTGAGCGAGTGGTCGGCCGGCTGACGGAGCAACTGCTGGCCGAACTGCACACCATCATGCAGAGCCTCTCGCAGACTTACGGGGTGGTGCGCTCGCTGGAGGACGAGTCGACGGGGGCCGGCCGTCCTGGGGAGGACGACGGCGCACCGGAACCCGCCCGCCGACCGGTGGAACGGATCAGCGATCCCGCCGTGCTGCAGCCGCGCGTGGAGGAGCTCGCCGGGAGCGCCCGCGACGAGGTGCTGGCGTGTGTGCCCTGCGCAGGAACCGACAGCTGGGTCTCCCGGCTGGCCATGCCACTGTGCCTGCGGATGCTGAATCGCGGTGTCAGGATGCGGCTTCTGGTGGGGCAGGCCCTGCCGGCCGCCCCGGCGGTCGCCGCCCACCTGGGCCGGCTGGCCGTCGCAGGGGCGCAGGTGCGGGTGGTGCCCTCGGACTGCGTGACGGCAGTGTGCGACGGGCACACCGCGTTGGTGCCCGTCGCACTGCCGGACTTCGCCGAGGGCATGTTTGTCACGACGGAACCCAGCACGGTGAGCACCGTCGTCCGTCACTTCGAGCGACTGTGGGCGGATGCCCAGGTGTGGCTGGGCAGTTGACGGCAGGCGCCCGGGGCGTCAGATCCAGCCCCGTTCCCGGGCCAGCAGCGCCGCATGGGCGCGATTCTCCGCACCGAGGATCCGGATCAACTCCGATATGTAGCGGCGATACGTGCGCAGGGCCGTGCCCACCTGGCGCGCGCCGGTCTCGTCCTTGCTGACCGTACACATCGCTCGCAACACTTCGGCCTGCAGAGTGGTCAGTTCGGGTTCGTCGGACGAGCGGTTCCCCGGCCCGACCACGTCGGTGAACTCATCGGCTCCCGCCCACAGTCGCTCGAAGTTGTTGACGACGGTGGTGACGATCCCCTCCTCGCTCGAGCAGAGGGCACCCTTGGACGTGTTCTTCGGGTCCACCGGAACGAGCGTCGTGCGGTGGTCGTACACGAGCATCAGTTCCCTCAGGTCCTCGATCACCCGGACTTGGGCCCCTGCCGCGGTCAGTTCCTGGAGGTAGGCCCGGGTGGTGTCGTCCGCCACCGCCGATGCGCGGACCAAGTTGCGCACGACGACGCCGCGGCGCAGGCAGCGCAGATCCAGCGGGCGGGCACTCTCGATGTTCTCCGGGGTCAGCGCGTCGTACGGTTCGCAGGCCAGAATCTCCGAGCGGGCGAAGAAGGCCAGTTCGTCCAGGCGCTCACGGATGGCGGGCAGGCCGATCAGCCGCTCCACCGGGGCGTGTTCGGGATCCGGGCCCCGCTCGCCTGACTCGAGCGTCAGGGAGTCCACGATGGGTCTCAGATCCGAGAGCGTACGGATGGTGTGGTAGAGCTCCTCGAGGCGCTGCTGGGCCAGCCGGTTCACCACCATGTCAGGGGAGTGCGGCCAGGCCTTGCCGTCGTCTTCGCGCATGACGTGCAGTTCCGTCAGCCGGCGCACTGCCGCGTCCAGCACGATCGGTGCTTGCCTCGCCAGCAGGTGAACCTCGGAGAGTTCGACGCCGGGGCTGCGCAGCAGCAGCCGGTAGACCTCCTCCTCCACCGCGGTGATGCCGAGGACGGCCATGTGATGCGCAGGCAAGAGTCACTCCGTGGGGGATGGGCGGGGATGGATCCGGCCAGTGGGTGGTGCCTGGAGCTTAGGAGCCGCGACGCGCGAGACGGAAGGTGCCACCTGGCCCGGTGACTGAGCCGTGGCATCTCTGTGACAGGTCGTGAATAGGCAGGATGTTCCGACCAGTTGACCAGATCTGGCCACCGTTCCTGGTTCCTCAGCTCCTCGGGCACCTGCGATATTCGGTGTCGGCGGAGGCATGGTGCTGACCCCGCAAAGTGAACGGGCTGGACGGACGCGGCCGACAGTTTTCGCGTCCGGCAGCGCCTGCCTCGGCACTTCTCATCAGAGGCAAGGGCCAGAGTTCACGTTCTATCGAAGTCATTTCTGGAACTTGCCGGTCCGTCAAAAGGGAGGAATCGAAATGGATTCCGTACGAGCTTGGAAGGACCCGGAGTACCGCCGGACTCTGGCGACCCCTCCACGGCATCCGTCGGGAAACCCCGGGGTCAGCAAGCTCGACTCCGCAGGGCTCGCGGCAGTAGTAGGAGGCGGCGAAGCGGGGCTCGGGGGCGTTACCAAGACCGCGACTCTGGTCTCGTCCTGGTGCGTTGTCAGTCTCGCCGTGTGCTGAGCATCCCGTCACCAAAGAGAGAAAGAGAAGGAAGAAGGAAATGGACACAGTAAAGGCATGGAAGGACCCGGAGTACCGGGCCGCCCTTTCCGGGGCTGACCGGGAAGCGATTCCCGCGAACCCGGCCGGAATCGTCGGCATGTCCCGCACGCAGTTGTCGCAGGTGGCCGGCGGAACGTCGTGGTGGTGCGCCGGGGTCACCCTCAGCGTCGCGGCCTGCGATGGCACCAAGGGCTACTCCAGCCTCGGCTGCTGCTGACCTCACACCAGTAAAGGGGAAACACATGGACATCGTCCGTGCCTGGAAAGACCCGGAGTACCGCAGCACCCTCTCGGCGAGCCCGGAGCACCCCTCCGGGACGCCCGGCCTGATTCACCTTGAGGCCACCGAGCTCGCCGGCGCCGCCGGCGGCGGTACGCAGACGCTGCTGAGCATCGGCTGCTGCTCGTCTCCCAAGACGTTCACGATGACCAATCCGGCTCTCTGCAGCATCACCCTGTCGGTCTGCTGATCAGCACCCTGGACACATCGGCGCTCCCCGCGTCGCCGCCCGGCGGCGCGGGGAGCGCCCCTTGAAAGGCAGGACATGTCTGTTCGTAACTTCCCCTGGCCCAACGCGGCGTTCCTGCATGAGCGAACTCCGTCGGCAGCTACCGACGGAGCAGCCGAGATGAAGCGGTGGCTCGACGTCTTCGGCTCGGAGGAATCCGTCGCCACGCTGGTGGGGGCACTGGGATTCGGCCTCGACGACTTCCAGGCCCGTCTGGGGCCGGGGGCCGGGTCGATACCTGTGCCGTCCTGGGTGCGGGACCTGAGGCGGCGTACGGAAGCGGGAGAGCCGGACGAGTCGTTGTCCTGTCTCGCCAAAGGCCTCGACACCTCGCTGGTGGCCCCCGCGGCGGCACTGATCCACGGCAGCCAGCGCGAACTCCATCGGCGCTTGTCCGAACTCACCGCAGATTCCCGGATCGCCGGTATCGCCGACGTACTCTGCGCAGCCTGGCCGGAGCAGGACATCAATGCGGCCGTGGTGCGGACCATGGTGCTGGAACTGAACGTCGCCCGGGTCGAAGGACGCCTGCACGGGGACACCCCCGAAGACCGATTCGCCGACTTCGTCCGGCAGCTCGGCGAGGACTCCGCCCAGAGCGAGCTCTGGGCCGAGTACTCCGTTCTCCTCCGTCACCTCGGCGACATCCTCACGGGTTGGGTCGAGTCCCGGGCCGAGTTCGCCGAGCGGCTCCTTGCCGACGTCGACGAGCTCGACACCTGGTGTGACGGAGGGCTCGGCGACCTGGTCGACGTACAGTTCGGAGCTGGTGACACCCACCGTCGCGGCCGCAGTGTCGCCATCGTGACGTTCACGCGCCAGAAGCTCGTCTACAAGCCCCGGTCCCTTGCCTCCGACGTCGCATGGGGAGAGGTCCTGAGCTGGTTCCATGGCCAGGGCCCCGACTACGACCTCGTCGCGCCGAGGACGCTGGCGGGCGAGGACTACGGGTGGTCCGGCTTCGTGGACCATCAGTCCTGCCGGTCGGATGCCGAAGTCCGTGGATTCTTCTGGCGCACCGGCGCGCTGCTTGCCCTGAACTACGCTCTGTGCGGCGTCGACGTCCACCACGAGAACGTCATCGCGCACGGCGCGTACCCGGTGATGGTCGACATGGAGGCGTTGTTCCACGGCGCTCTGCCGACAGCCGGGGGATTCTGGTCCACGCCGGCCGATGACCTCATGGTCGACGGCGTGCTGCGAGTCGGACTGCTGCCCTCCAAACTCATCGTCCGCAACGAGGGAGTCGCCCACGCGGTCGAGACCAGCCCTGTGGGAGTGGAGGGGCAACAGAAGACCCTCATTCCTGTTCCCGTCCCGCAGAAGGCCGGCACCGATGAGATGAGGTTCGTCGAGCAGCACGTGGAGATGCCCGGTGACACCACCAGCAGGGCAGAGCTGAACGGCGAGGTGGTCGATGCCCGCGGATATGCCTCCGAAGTCGAAGCGGGTTTCGTCTGGACCCACCGCGCCATCGCCCAGGACAAGAGCAGTTGGTCGTCCGTACTCGACCGGTTCGCGGATGTCGAGATGAGGCACATCGTCCGCGCCACGGCGTATTACCAGTGCCTTCTGGAGGACAGCAAGCATCCCGACTTCCTGCGCGACGCTCTCGACCGTGACCGGTTCCTCGCCCGCCTGGCACTCACCGCCGACGGCACCCAGTCCTGGGAACAGCTGGTGCCGTCGGAGTTGCGCGACCTGCGCAGGGGTGACGTCCCCTTCTTCTCGTCATTGCCCGGCTCGCGTGATCTGGTGGACAGCGAGGGCATCACCATTTCTGACGTGCTCGACGAGCCTCCCATCGAAGTCGCACGCAGGCGGCTCGCTCGCCTCGACGAGAACGACCTCGATACCCAGGTCATGCTGATCCGCCGGGCGTTCGACTCCCTGGAGCCGGCCTCGACACCACACACCGGCCTCGTCACTCTGGACCTCCCGGACCGGCTCACCGCCCCGGAGGATTCGCTGGCGGCAGCCGTCCAGTTGGCGCACAGCCTCTGTGACGCGGCCATCAAGGACGGAGAGCGACTGGGCTGGATCGGACTCAACTTCATCGACGAGGCGATCTGGCAGGTCGGCCCGACCACGACAGACCTGTACTCCGGCACTCCCGGGATGGGCCTGTTCCTCTCCGCCGCGGCTCGGCTCAGTGGCGATCCCCGCCTGCTCGAGTACGCGGAGCTCACGGCGGGCTCCCTGCACAGGCAGGCAATCGCCTTCGTCGAGCAGATGGAGGACGCACCCGCTCCGCTGCTCCGTGAAGCCCTGACGGAGCACGCCGACGCCGGCGCCTTCGGCGTGACCGGCAGCATGGTCTACTACCTCACCCACGCCGCGGTACTCCACGCACGGGATGACCTCCTCGACGCCGCCGAGCGCACCCTGACCAGCCTCGACCGGCACATCGCCTATGACGTCAGTTACGACATCATCAGTGGCAGCGCGGGAGCGATCCTTGCGGCGCTTGCGCTGCACGCCGTGCGCCCGCAGTCCGCCGCTCTGCGCACCGCCGAACTGGCGGCGGAACGGCTGTTGCGCGCCGCCGGACCCACGGGCGAAGGCATCGGGTGGCAGACCAGGCTCGGCCCCGTGCCCCTCACCGGGATGTCCCACGGCGCCTCCGGCATCGCCTACGCGCTCGCCCGCCTGCACGCCGTGCGGCCGCGGCCCGAGTACCCACAGATCATCGAACAGGTCCTGCGCTACGAGCGGTCCACTCTCGACGCCGGCCTGGGCAATTGGCCCGATCTCCGGTACGAGGAGATGGGCGGAGGCGGCGGCTACGGCATGGCCTGGTGCCACGGAGCCCCCGGCGTCGGCATGAGCCGCCTGGGCATCCTCTGCTCCCTCGGACGGGCCGACGACGCCACGCCTTCGCTCAGGGCCCTGGCCGACGAGGATCTGCGGATCGCGGAACGCACCGCACGAATGGTCCACTTCGGTTCGGACGGGGCGTTCCAGTCCTGCGGGAACAACAGCATCTGCCACGGCGACCTGGGCAACCTGGAATTCCTTCACCTGGCCGCCCGGCACCGCGGGGACGACGACGGCGCACATCGTGTCCAGCGCGGGGTCGCCGCTCTGCTGGAGCTCGGCAAGGACGGCTGGCTCACCGGCCAGCTCACTCCCGAAGCCCTCCCCGGGCTGATGTACGGCAGGGCCGGCGTCGGCTACAACCTGCTGCGGCTGGCCTATCCGGACCAGGTTCCCTCCGTGCTGCTGCTGGATCCGCCGTCGAGGCAGGAAGCCCTCTGATGGGTGACCGTCGGCGGGTGGGGTTCCGTCCCGGCGGAGCCCGCACCCGGGTACCCGTACTCCTGCAGGACAGCATCGCCGAGTGCGGAGCCGCCGCCCTCGCCATGCTCGTCTGCGCGCATGGCCACCATGTGACCGTGCCGGAAGTGCGCGACCGTCTCGGCATCGGTCGCGACGGCTCGAACGCCGCCGCCCTCGCCGCCGTCGCCGAGGAGTACGGCATGACGGTCGAGGCCTACCAGGCGGAGTCATGGGCGCTCAAACAGCTCAGACTCCCCGCCCTGCTGCACTGGAACCTCAACCACTACGTCGTGCTCGAGGAATTCAGCGAGCACCACGCCACGATCGTGGATCCCTCCCAAGGCCGGCAGAAGGTCTCCCGCGAGGAGTTCGACAGCTCCTTCAGCGGCGTGGTGCTCACTCTCACCCCCGGCCCCGAATTCCAGGCCAAGGCCAGACCACGCGGCGAGGTTCTGGGCTTCCTCGCCCAGTACGCCCCGCGACGTCCCTCACTCATCGCCGGCCTACTCGGCGTATCCGCGCTCCTGACCGCCCTGGGGCTGCTCCCCGCGCTGATCACCCAGCACATCCTGGACGACGTGATCGCCGGCAACTCGCCCCGGGCGATGCACACCATCGGGCTGGGCATCGCTGCTCTGGTCGTGGGGCAGGCGCTGATCGGCTTCACCCGGAACCAGCTGCTGCTGCACCTGCGGAACCGGATCGATCACACCCTGATGACGTCCTTCCTGCGGCACCTGTTCCGGCTGCCGTACCCCTACTTCCAGCTCAGGAACAGCGGCGACATCCTCACACGTGTCTCCAGCAGCATGCTGGTGCGCGAGGTACTCACCTCCCACACACTCTCCCTCGTCCTCGACGGCGGTATGGGCCTGCTCTACATCGTCATCCTGTGGCAAGTGGCCCCCGCCATCGCCCTGGTGGTACTCGGGGCGGCCGTCTGCCAGATCGCCGTCGCGCTCGCCTTCACCCCCCGGGTGCGAGACGCCAGCCGCCAGGAGATCGGAGAGATGACACTGGCGCAAGCACAGCTCGTGGAGTCGCTCTCCGGCATCGAGACCCTCAAGGCGGCAGGCGCCGAACGGGTCGCCCTCGACCGCTGGCAGGAGCTGTACGAACGGCAACTCGCCGCGACCCGACGCAAGGGCACCGTGAGCAACACGATGGACGGCGTCATGGACCTGACCAGACTCGGCGCCCCGCTGGCGCTGCTGTGGACCGGCGCGTGGCTGGTGATGGACGGGCACATGTCCATCGGCACGCTGGTCGGCGCCAACACACTGGCCGGCATGGCACTCGGCCCCATCTCCACGCTCTCCCGGACGTACCACGCCCTGCAAGGAGTAGGCGTACACGTACGACGCCTGCGCGACGTGCTCGCCGAACCCCCGGAACAGCCCGAGCCCCGGCCCCGGATCCCCGTCGTCCGCGGCGACATTCGCCTGGAGTCGGTGCGCTACCAGTACCAACCGGACGCACCGCCCGCCGTCGACGCCGTCAACCTGCACGTACCCGCCGGCAGCTCGGTGGCGGTCGTGGGCAGATCCGGGTCGGGCAAGAGCACGCTGGCGCGGCTCATGCTCGGGCTGTACCAGCCGGTGGAAGGCCGCGTGCTCCTCGACGGCGCTCCGATCGACCGGTTCGATGTGGAGTCGGTGCGCTCCCGGTTCGGCGTGGTCGTCCAGGACAACGCGGTGTTCAGCGGCACCATTCTCGACAACATCAGGATCAACCGGCCCGACGTGAGTCCCGACGACGTGGTCGAGGCCGCCGGGATCGCCTGCCTGCAGGCCGATATCGAGCGCATGCCGATGGGATACTTCACCGCCCTCGGAGAGCGGGGCAGCGGCATGTCCGGCGGCCAGCGCCAGCGGATCGGGCTGGCCCGGGCCCTGGTCGGACGGCCGAGTGTCCTGCTGATGGATGAAGCGACCAGCCACCTCGACACGCTCACCGAGGAGACCATCCAGCAGAACCTGCGCGAACTCCGCTGCACCCGCGTGGTGATCGCGCACCGGCTCAGTACCGTGCGTTCCGCAGACCTGATCGTCGTTGTCGATCAGGGCCGGATAGTTGAGCAGGGAACCCATGAGGAGCTCATCGCCGCCGACGGCGCGTACGCGCAGCTGGTGCAGAGCCGGAAGGCGACATCGTCGGTGAGCCTCGACTGAGCTCCGGTGTTCAAGGTTTCGGCGTCCGGACAACGGATCCATCGGAGTCATGGACCGTGCCCCGTACCCTCCCGCGCATCCTCAGAGGCGAATCCCGATGCAGACCTTGGGGGACCGGCAGGCCTTCGAAGAGCTCAAGCCCGGGCATGCTCACGGCCGCATCCTGGATGTGACGGACGACGCCGCTGTGTCGAGGGTGATGGCGGAGGTGGAGCGGAGCGTCGGCCCCTTGGACGTCGTCGTCGCCAACGCCGGCCACGGCCTGGAGGGAACCTTCGCGGAAACCCCGCTGGCCGAGGCGCGGCGGCAGTTCGCGGTCAACGTGTTCGGGGCGGTGGCCACGCTGCAGGCGCCGCTGCCCCACATGCGCCGGCGCCGCCGCGGCCACCTGATGGCGTCGCCTCCATGGGCGGGCTCATGGCCGTCAAGCCTCGGACCTTTACCAGCACGCCAACTGCACTCGGCCTCGCTGCCGTTCCCCGCGACGGCCGCACGATCGGCTCCTGCAGCTGACGCACCGGCGCGCCATCACACCGTGGGCAGGAGATCGGCGAGCAGGCCGCGGATGCGCACCTCGATCTCGTCCCGGATCGGGCGGACCGCCGCGATGCCCTGACCGGCCGGGTCTGCGAGCGTCCAGTCCAGATACCGCCTGCCGGGGAAGACCGGGCAGGCATCCCCGCAGCCCATTGTGATCACCACGTCGGATGCCTGGACCGCCTTCGCGAACTGGCAGGAGCCATTGTCCGGTGCGCAGCAGGACCCCACGGCTGTGACGATCTACTGGCGGGCACGTCCGCCACCCGAGCGCGGGCGCGAACGGCAACTGTCCGATCCAGCAGTTCCGATCGCCCCCCGCGCCCACCTCGGGAGTCGACACTCCTGCGAACGTCCTCGACGCGGTACTGCCGCGTCCTGCTTAAGGAGCGGTGCTGCCCGCTCCCGTTCTGAGGACGCTACCCACATCGGCTCTCAGGCTCGGACGGCGGCGAACTCCCTGCCCGAGACGGCACCTGGACCACTGATCATCATGCGGGCCTCGCGAGCGGCCAGCGTGACGCCGTTCGACGATTCGAACCCGGCCTCCCGGTGGGCGCGCTGATAGCGACTGATCGACGTCCGCATGATGACGCCCGTGCTGAGCCCGAGGAGAACTACGGCAGCGAGCGACCCCAGCGTCAAGAACCCGGTATCGATGCCGGCCCAGGCAGACACGATCCCGGCCACGAGCCCTGCGAGAGCCGTGTAGGCCAGGTAGAGGAGCATCCTGGACCTTCGCTCACCGGAGGTGCTGGCACGCTGCAGCGCCTCCTCCATGGCATCGAGCTGCTCGATCTTCGGCGTCCGCGTCGTCGCAAAATGCTGGAACAGCTGTTCGTGCTCCGCGCTGCCCCGGGACCGCTGTTTGATCACCTTTCCATCTGCGGCGATATGCCACTGGATCTTCCAGGGTTTCTTCTGTTCCACGCTTCACCCCGCCTTGTCAGTAAGCGACGGCCTTCACCTCGCCACGTCGGCGACGATGGTACTTCTTCCTGGCACGCCCCGATCCGCTCTCCGGTCAGGGCCTCCGGGTTCTGTCCGGCGGAGCCTGGTGATGCTCGGCTCGGCGCGACCCGCGCGTCAGTGCTGCCGCGCGACTTCCCACCCTGGCAGTCGGTCTACGGCTGCTCCGCGCACTGGCACAAGGACGGCATCTTCTCCCACCTCGACGGCCTGCTGCGGGAGTTGTGCGGGCGAAAGAGGGCGAGGACCGGCACCCTTCGACCTGCATCGTCGACGCGCAGAGCGTGAAGACCTCCACCTCGGTTCCCGCTGCGAGCCAGGGCATCGACGCGGGCAAGGAGATCGTCGGGCGCAAACTGTGAGTCAGTCCCTTGCCAAGCAGGAGCGACAGATCGGCGCACGCCTGTTCATCCGCAGCAGCCGCCACGTCGAACTGACCCCTGTCGGGGCCCAGCTGCGCGAGAGTTTCGGCGCGGGATACCAGCAGATACGTGGCGGCATCCGGGACTGCGGCGGGTGCTGCCTGAGACGACGAAAGAGGTAGTACCCAGTGCTACTGCGTGGCACGTCGTCAAGGCTCCGGCCATGAGTGCAGTGAGCGGCCGAGGCCGAACCCCCTGTAGGCCCGCCATGGGCGGCGGCCCATGGCTCACATGACTCGCTCGACGCTCCACAGCGGCAGCCGCTCGAAGAAGGTGACCGCCTCTTCTCGCCACCGTGGCCGCCAGCGGGCGGCAACCGCGGACGCCTCCCGGGCGAAGCGGTTCATGTCCGCCTGCATGCTGCCCGGCACGCCCCGGCGCTCGCCGATCTCCCGGACCTTCGCAACGGTCTCCGGGGGGCAGTTCGGGTCGCCGAGCGCGGCCCGCAGCACCCGGCGCTCGGTGTCGTCGGTCGCCGACAGCAGGGCACGTACGGTGTAGCTGTGTCTGCCCTCGCGCAGGTCGGTGCCGATCGGCTTGCCGAGGGCGGTCGCGTCTCCGAACAGGTCCAGGTAGTCGTCGCGCATCTGCCCGCAGATTCCCACCAGCCGCGCGTAGCCACGCAACTCCTTCTCGAAGCACGCCGGTTCCTCGCCCGCGGCCAGGAGGCCGAGTTGCAGGGGTGCGAGGACCGAATAGCGGGCGGACTTGTAGTCGGCCACACAGTGCAGGACCTTCTCGTCGGGTGCGGCGATGAAGTCGCGTTCCAGGTCGATGATCTGGCCCATGAACGTGTCGGTTGCCGCCCGGGTCTGGACGTCCAGCATGGCCTGCCGCACCGCCAGGGGTACCGGAGCCTCCTGGAGCACCCTCAGCGACAGGGCGAGGGCGAGGTCGCCGGCGAGCACCGTCAGCCCCAGGGCCGCCTGCGGGTGATCGGGGAACTGCTCGCGGTAGACGTAGTACGTGGACGGGCCGCCGCGGCGGACGGGGCTGTCGTCGATGAGGTCGTCGTGCACCAGGCCATGGGTCTGCAGCAGTTCGATGCTCAGCGCGGCGGCGTCCAGTCCTGCGACCGGCTCGTCCGTCACCAGCCGCGCCGCCTCGTGCAGCAGGACGACCCGCATCCTCTTCCCGCCCCGCAAGGACAACTCCCGCAGCAGTCGCAGGCAGTCCGGGGTGAACCGGCTGAAGGACGGCGTGTCGAGTCCGGCGCCCAGTCGGTCGAAGTACTCCTCGAAGAGCGAGTCGAACTGGTGCGAGTATCCGGCGACGCGCTCGGGGATCTGCTGGGGCATGACGCGTTCTTCCTGATCGGGGTCTTTCGGGGGCACCTCTGTAGACGTGCGGCGGTCCGGGTTGGTGCCCGGGTCTGCCGTAGCCGTAGCCGTGACCGTGTCGGCAAGGCCACCAAGACGGGGGCTTATTAACAGAGCCTGGTTTCTTGGCTTTTCTTGCCTAATAGTCCGCCGGATTCACCCATCGCGACGCACAATGATCGGCGACGGCGTCATGCGCCGTCTCCACCGGTCGGTCGAGGGGGGCTGCCGGTGCGAACTCACAGGACACAGAGGGGGGTTCTGCCGTGCGCAGATACAGACGCATGCTGGGTGCCACGTTCGCTGCGACACTCGGTTCAGTACTGCTGGCGATACCGGGGGCCACGTCGGCGTACGCGGCGACCGGTGTGTCGTTGCCGCTGTACCAGCTCGCCGACATGAAGGTCGACGGGAGTCATCAGAGGATCTTCCTCAGCATGCCGGCCGGAGCCGACGGCCGAGTGGTGGTGACGGACTACGACGGGAAGAGCGCGTGGCTGGGCGGCCTCCCGGGGGCCGGCGGGCTGGCGCTCTCGCCCGACAACCAGACCCTGTACGTGGCCGCGCGGGACATCGACACCATCGTGGCGTACGACACCGCGACGCTGGCGGAGACCGCGCGGTACCACGTGGGTGACGGCACAGCCCCATGGGGCGTGGCGGTCGCGGGTGGGAAGCTGTGGTTCGGCTACGGCGTCAGTGGGGACCTCGGCTCGATCGACGTGCGCGGCGCCGAGCCGGTCGTCGAACTGGGGCTGGACAGTTCGCTGGACTCTGGGGCGGAGCTCGTCACCTCCCCAGCCGACCCGAACGTGTTGGTGGCCGGCACCGGCGACCCCAACCGCAACACCCTCACGGTGTACGACGTGAGCAGCGGCTCGCCCGTGACGGCCAAGCGGCGGGTGCTGTCCGGGACCGAGATGAACGGTCTGCGGGACATCGACGTGACACCGGACGGCCGTACGATCCTGACCGCTGCCCTCATCTCGCCGGGGTACCGGGCCTTCCGCCTCGACGACCTATCGGACGTGGCGACGCACACGGCGCCCGCCTCGCCCCTGGCCGTCGCCGCCGGACCCGACGGCACGGTGGCGGGGGGCGCCCAGAACACCAGCGCCGACGTACCGGACGTGTCCTTGTACGCTCCGAGTGCCCCGGCTCCGCTGACCACGGTCGAGCTGGGCGCCGCCACGCAGAGCCCGGTGGTCCGGGGCCTGGCCTGGGCGCCGGACGGGAGCCGGCTCTTCGCCGTGACGGGGGAGAGCGGGGTCATGGGGCTCCGCTTCCACTCGCTCCAGGTCAACGCCACGGTGCAGACGGCGCTCACCCTCGACGCGCCGGCGACCAGCAGGAAGGGCCGGACGTTGACCTTCACCGGCACGCTGACCCCCGGAATCGCTCCAGGCACCACAGTCACGGTCACACGCCACGACGCCACCCACCCTGAAGGCGTCTCCCTGGGCGCCGTACCGGTGGCGGCCGACGGCACCTTCACGGCGACCGACGCCCCGGCCAAGCCCGGTGAGGTCCGCTACGTCGTGACGTACGGCGGCGACCACTGGCACGGCGCCTCCTCTGCTGAGGCGACGGTGGAGATCACCCGTAACTGATTCCCGGCCCGGAGTACACGACGAAGGGCCAGTGCAAGGAGGCATGCTCCCTTGCACTGGCCCTTGCACTGGCCCTTGCACTGGCCCTTGCACTGGCCCTTGCACCGGCCCGGGATCCACCGCGCCGTCGCGCGCTGGATCAGGCAGATCCAGCGCCCATCGGGCCTGTCGACGGCCGCCTCGCCGGTGCTGGCCGTGCCGTACACGAGAAGTGGACCCAGCCAACGGCCGGCCTGACACGTGGTCCTACGATCGCGGCACCGCGCCGGAAGGCTTGTGCCCGACGAATTGAGTAAGCCCATGAGCGACGACGTCCTGTCGATCATCCCGACCGATCCCCAGTGGCAGCCCGACCGTGCGGCGGCCGAGCGGGCTGCCGCGCTCGCCGCGGACCTGACTCGCGGCCTGCCCGATGGCGTGGAGGTCGAGATCGACGTCACCTGGCACGACGGCCTGACCCCCGTCGACTGCGGCGACAACCTGGAACGGATCGGCTGCCCGCACTGCGGCACCTCGATCGACACCGAGTGGTACGCCGACCTGCTGGAAGGCCACTGTGAGGACGGCTTCGCCACCTTGGCCGTGGAAGTGCCCTGCTGCGGCGCCACCACATCGCTTGACGTGTTGGACTACGACTGGCCGTGCGGATTCGCCCGCTTCGAGATCGCCATCTGGAACCCCGAACGTGACTGGTTCAGCAATGAGGAACTGGCCGCTGTCGGCGACGCACTCGGGCACCCCGTGAAGCAGATCAGAGCCCACATCTGACGCAGGTCTCAGCAGGAACCAAGTGCAGCCGTCCAGCCCGAGATCATCCATACAGTGCGAGGGCGGCATGTACGAGGTCGGTGATCCGGTTCATACCGCATTGGATCTTGCGGAGGATCCGCCAGCCTGGTCCCGGCCAGTGGCCCGGGATGCCGCACTCTGATCCGCTCCGGTCGAAGGTCCGTTGCTTGTGGACATGGAAGGGATACTTGGCCAGGCGTGGCGGGTCGTCGGCCTGAGCTTCGACCGTGTCCGTCAACCGCTACGGGAAGCCGCGCGGAGCGAGCTGTGTCGCTGGCTGATTCGAGTGCCACGTTCTTGGTCTATACCAGCAACTCGTGTCCCGGTATTCTCAGGCGCGCCAGTGGTACGGCCGTCCCCCACCCAGGTTGCGTGCTGGTGTGCGCCATGCGGATCCTCGTGTCCCGAGCAGCCGGGTGCCCCAGCTCGCCGCCTCTAGGAGGATCACGGTGAAAGTACGCGCGAGAAGCTCGGCCATGATCGTCACCATCTGTCTGCTTGCCTCCCTCGCTCTGACCACCGCGTCCGCGGACGAACCCGCAGAGCGGCAGGAGGTGCCGGAGGTGGTCCTCACGAACGTGGCCACAGCGCAGAATCCGACCGCAGGCGCCGCTGGACCCGGCGGAACGGTCTGGATCGCCGAACGGGCCGGTACAGTCCGGGTGTTGGGCAACCGCGGGCTCGGTGCGCCCGTGCTCGACATCTCCGCCGAGACGACCACCGACGGCGAACGCGGCCTGCTGGGCATCGCGTTCGACAAGAAGTTCGCGCATCTCTACATCTCGTTCACGAACCTCGAAGGAACGAGCACCATCGACGAGTTCGCCGTGCGGCACGGCAAGATCCAGCCCAAGACGCGGCGCACCGTCCTCACACAGACGCAGCCCTACAACAACCACAACGGCGGCGACATCAAGTTCGGCCCCGACGGCTACCTGTACATCGCCCTCGGGGACGGCGGCTCCGGAGGCGATCCGCACGGCAACGGACAGAACCTCGACACCCTGCTGGGCAAACTGCTGCGCATCGACCCCCGTGGCGGCACGCCGTACGCGATCCCGGCGGACAACCCCTTCGTGAATGACGCAGGCGCGAGAGGTGAGATCTGGTCGTACGGCCTGCGCAACCCCTGGAGGTTCTCCTTCGACGCCGACACCGGTGACCTCTTCATCGGAGACGTCGGCCAGAGCGACTGGGAAGAGATCGACCGGGCCCCGGCGAGCAGCAACGGCGGTGAGAACTACGGATGGTCCCAGATGGAGGGCACCCATCCGTTCCGGGGCGGCACGGAGCCGGCGAACCACGTGCCTCCGATCCACGAGTACGACCGCACGGGTCTTGGGTGTTCGGTGACCGGCGGCTACGTCTACCGCGGGGATGCCCTCCCGGAGCTCAAGGGCCAGTACGTGTTCAGCGACTACTGCGACGGCACCGTACGCTCCCTGGAGTTGGACAACGGCAAGGTGACCGCAGTGAACGACCTCGGTGTCAACGGGGGCGAGGTCATTTCGTTCGTACAGGACTGCGACGGCGAACTGTACGTGCTCGGTCTGGGCGGAAGTATTGCGCGGATCGACGCGGCATAGCTGCGCGAAGAGCGGCCGCATCTGTCCCGGCGGGGTCACACACCCGCTGGGACGGGCGCGGCGTGCGCATTCCAGATGTCGGTGTCGGTGTCGGTGTCGGTATGGGTGTCGCGGTGCGGTGCGGTGCGGTGCCTCGTGCGCTCGGGACTACGGGCCGGTCCGACCTTCGGCACAAGCACCGGAAGCCGCCCCGCAATCCTTCGGCCGCGGGTGTCCTGCCACCGGGGCAGCGGTTCGTGAGAAGGACAGACTGGCTTCGTCCACTTCAACCGACCTCGTTTCTCCGTCAGTTCGTCAGCCGTTCGGCGCTCTGTGGCGGAGTGAATGGTCATGGGAAATGACGGCACTGCGTGGGACGGCCGTCTGCAGGGCGCCTGGCCGGCACCGTGACCTGTGCATCCTCGCCGATGCGGGATATCAGGGCCTGGTGGCGCCCAGACCGGTGGCCAGGTGATCACGCCACCGCATCGCAAGTTCAAGAAGACACCCCGATGTGGTGGCACGGCCGCCAACCATGCACGAGGCGCCGGCCGTGCCTGCCCGCACCGTGCCTGGCTGTCACGGAGTCGTCGACCCTGAGCTCGCAGGGATGGGCTGTGGCGTGCCGCTCCCACTCCCGCGCGTGGTGACCGTCAACGTGGTCGGGCGACCTCCGCTGTGCCCGCCCGCGGGCGGCGACGCGCTCCAGCGCGTCCTCGCTCCCATCGCCCTCTTGACGTGTCCCTGCCCTCCCTGGCTATATGGGAGCGCTCCCATATGTTCGTCGCGCCCCACCTCTCTCGCCCCTCACCCCTTCCGGAGCCGCAGTGAGAAGAAGAAGTGCGACCCTCAACAACATCAGCCACCTCAAAAGGCGTCATGGCCTCAAGGGTGTCAACAGCCCGTCCGGTAAAGGCCTGTTGGCGGTCCTGTCCGCAGTGGTCGTCCTCCTCGGCCTGCTTGCCGTGACCCCGCCCGCCTACGCAGCCCACCTCGCCCCGCCCGCCGCCGCCCGCGCCGCCGCGACCGGTCTGCACATCAGCGACGGACGTCTTGTCGAGGGCAACGGCAACGACTTCGTCATGCGCGGTGTCAACCACGCCCACACCTGGTACCCCGGCCAGACCCAGTCGCTGGCCGACATCAAGAAGCTCGGCGCCAACAGCGTGCGCGTCGTCCTGTCCGACGGGTACCGCTGGAGCCGCAACAGCGCCGAGGACGTGGCGGCCGTCGTCGCCGACTGCAAGGCCAACCGCCTGATCTGCGTACTGGAGGTGCACGACACCACCGGCTACGGTGAGGACGCGGCCGCCGGCACCCTCGATCACGCCGCCGACTACTGGATCAGCCTCAAGGACGTCCTGGCCGGCGAAGAGGATTACGTCGTCATCAACATCGGCAACGAACCCTGGGGCAACACCGACCCGGCTGGCTGGACGGCTCCCACCGTCGCCGCCGTCCAGAAACTGCGCGCCGCCGGATTCGCGCACACGATCATGGTGGACGCCCCCAACTGGGGCCAGGACTGGCAGGGCGTCATGAAGGCCAACGCCCAGCAGGTCTACGACGCCGACACCACCGGCAACCTGATCTTCTCGATCCACATGTACAGCGTCTTCGACACGGCGCAGGAGATCACCGACTACCTCGACGCCTTCGTCGACGCGCGACTGCCCATCCTCATAGGCGAGTTCGGCGGACCGGCCGACCAATGGGGCGACCCCGACGAGGACACCATGATGGCCACCGCCGAGCAGCTCGACCTCGGCTATCTCGCCTGGTCCTGGAGTGGAAACACCGACCCGGTTCTCGACCTCGCGATCGGCTTCGACGCGACCAAGCTCAGCTCATGGGGCGAGCGCATCTTCCACGGCGCCGACGGCATCGCCGAGACCTCCCGCGAGGCCACGGTC
>NZ_JAMOLN010000005.1 GCF_024448165.1 Streptomyces longispororuber | reverse complement strand
CGTGGGCGGCGCGATCACCGACGCCGCCGAAGCCCGCCGGATCCTCGCGGCAGTGCCCACCTCCCCGCTGCCCGTACCCGCCGTAGGACACGTAGAGGACCGGCGGATACCCGGCCCGCCGGGCGCGCCGGAGATACCCGTGCGGATCTACGTCCCGGACGCCCCGGAGGGCACCGCCACGGCGCGCCCCGTCGTCGTGTTCTTCCACGGCGGCGGCTGGGTGCTGTGCGGGCTCGACAGTCATGACGCCACCGCCCGCGGACTGTGCCGCGACGCCGACGCCGTCGTGGTCTCCGTCGACTACCGGCTCGCCCCAGAGGCCCCCTTCCCGGCCGCAGTGGAGGACGCGTACGCCGCGCTGTGCTGGGTCGCCGGCCACGCGGCGCAACTGGGCGCGGACGCGGAGGCGTTGACCGTGGCGGGGGACAGCGCCGGCGGGAACCTCGCCGCGGTCGTGGCGCTCCTCGCCCGCGACCGGGGCGGCCCGCGCATCGCCCGGCAGGTCCTCGTCTATCCCGTGACCGACGCCCGCCAGACCTCCGCCTCCTTCGGCGCCAACGCCGCCGGCTACTTCCTCACCGCCGCGGCCTGCGTCTGGTTCCGCGAGCAGTACCTCGGGCCCGACGGCGACCCCGCCCACCCGCACGTCTCCCCGCTCCTCGCCGACGACCTCACCGGACTGCCGCCCGCCCACGTCGTCACCGCCGGCTGCGACCCGCTGTGCGACGAGGGCCGGGCCTATGCGAAGGCGCTCCGCGACGCGGGGACGGAGGTCACCGAGAGCCGCTTCCCGCGCATGTTCCACGGCTTCTTCGGTTTTCCCGAGCTCCTCGACGACGCCCGCCGGGCACGGGCCGATGTGGCCCAGGTCATCGTTTCAGCCGTGCGAGACAGGAAAAACGACGGTGATACCGGGGGTCGCGCAGGATAATTTTCGGAGTCTCCCCTTGTGGCGGAGAACCTCGCATGCATACGGTGTCCATACGCGAGGTTCTCCCGTGGAGGATGGGACATGACGGAAATTCTTGTGCAGGCGGGTGTGGAGGGGATCGTTCCTTCGGCCCAGGTGGCTGGCGACAGGGTGGTGGAGCACCCGGCGTGGCCCGTGCTCAAGGACGCCGTGGAGGAGATCAGGACCTGGCAGGAGAAGGACGGGTCCATCGACTTCGACGCCGAGGGCGCCCCCGCGATATCCACGGTCGAGCGGGCCGTGGACCGCGTGGTGTCCGCTGTGGAGGAGCTCGCTCCGCTGCTGCCGCACGACGCCGCTTACCACGAGGCGCTCGTCCGGGACCTGCGCGGCTGGGCCGACGGGGGCTTCGTGGTCCCCGACTTCCTGGACTCGCTGCTGGCCTTCCAGCCGGCCGCCCAGCGCCGTGACGGGCTCCAGCACCTGGTGCTGTTCCCGATGTACACGCAGAACGGCAACCCGGACCGCAACCTCGAAGCCGTGGTGCTGCGCATGGTGTGGCCCGACTGGCTCGCCGAGCTGGAGGCCACTCGCTACGACAACCCGCTGTTCTGCGGCATCACCTTCGAGGACTTCACCTCCGGGTACGACACGAACTCGGCGGTGCTCTTCCCTGAGACGATCGCCGTGCGCGAGGCGCCCGAGCGGTTCTCCTGGGGCGGCATCTTCTGCGACCGCGAGGCGGCCCGTTTCCGCCGGGTCACCGAGGCCGCCGTCGACATCCTCGGGCTCGAACTGCCCGAGGACATCAAGGAGATGGTCGGCGACCAGGACCGCTGCCAGCAGGCGTTCGTGCTGTGGGACATGGTTCACGACCGCACGCACAGCCACGGCGACCTGCCCTTCGACCCGTTCATGATCAAGCAGCGCCAGCCGTTCTGGATGTACGGCCTGGAGGAGCTGCGCTGCGACCTCACCGCCTTCAAGGAGGCCGTGAAGCTGGAGGCCGACGGCTTCCCGCAGGGCCGCGACGTGCAGTACGCCGTGCTCTTCGACCGGATGTTCCGCTTCCCGGTCACCGGTGAGCGCGTGCGCAACTACGACGGGCTCGGCGGTCAGCTGCTCTTCGCGTACCTGCACAAGCACGACGTCGTCCGCTGGACGGACAACAAGCTGCACATCGACTGGCAGCGCGCCCCCGAGGTGACGAACCAGCTGTGCGCCGAGATCGAGACCCTGTACCGGGACGGCATCGACCGCCCGAAGCTGGTGCACTGGTTCGCCGCGTACGACCTGGTGTCGACCTACCTCGCCCCGCACCCCGGGTCCCGCTGGGCCAAGGGCCCCGACGCCCTCGACGTGTCGCAGCCGCCGCGCAAACTGGTGGACGACGTGCTTCCGGACGAGTTTCCGCTGAGCATGTTCTATGAGGCCCTTTCGAAGAAGCTGAAGAACGTGATCGCCTCGACGAAGGGCATCACCGCGGTGGACGCCGAGCGGGTGGCCGCGTGAGCAACCCCGTACAGGAGGCGACTGTCATGACCGACACCACCGAAGTCACCAGGGACTCGCTGAGCGGTGCCGTGATCGCGGTCGCCGGAGCGGCGGGCCCGGCCGGCCGCGCCACGCTGAAGCGGCTCGCGGAGGCCGGTGCCACCGTCGTCGGCGCCGACGCGGACGCCGAGCGGCTCGCCGCCGCCGTCGACGAGGCGCGCTACGCGCACGGCGGCGCCACGGTCATCGGTGACACCGTCGACCTGCTCGACCTGCAGGCCACCCGTGACTGGGCGGGCCGGGTGGAGAAGGACTTCGGCCGGGTCGACGGGGTCGTCCACCTCGTCGGCGGCTGGCGCGGCAGCGCGAGCTTCGCCGAGACCGACCTCGCGGACTGGGAGCTGCTGGAAAAGCTCCTGATCCGTACCGTGCAGCACACCTCGCTCGCCTTCCAGGAGGGCCTCGGCCGCTCCGACCGCGGCCGCTACCTGCTGATCAGCGCCGCGGGCGCCAGCAAGCCGACCGCGGGCAACGCCGCGTACGCCGCGTCGAAGGCCGCCGCCGAGGCGTGGACGCTCGCCCTCGGCGACGCGTTCCGCAAGGCGGGGGGCGACGCCGGACCGCAGCAGGCGGCTGCGATCCTGGTGGTCAAGGCGCTGGTGCACGACGCGATGCGCGCGGAGCGCCCCAACGCGAAGTTCGCGGGCTTCACGGACGTCAAGGAGCTGGCCGAGGCCATCGCCGGCGTCTGGAACCGGCCCGCCGCCGAAGTGAACGGGACCCGCCTGTGGCTGACCGAGAAGCCGTGAACCCTCCCAGGACCGACGCCCGCAGGCACCACGACCCCACGATCAGGGGCTTCGCCAGCGACAACTACGCGGGCGCCCACCCCGAGGTGATGGCGGCCCTCGCCCTCGCCAACGGCGGGCACCAGGTCGCCTACGGCGAGGACGACTACACGGACCACCTCCAGCAGATCATCCGCAGCCACTTCGGCCCGACCGCCGAGGCGTTCCCGGTCTTCAACGGCACGGGTGCCAACGTCGTGGCGCTCCAGGCGGTCACCGACCGCTGGGGCGCGGTGATCTGCGCCGAGTCCGCGCACATCAACGTGGACGAGGGCGGCGCACCGGAGCGGATGGGCGGCCTCAAGCTGCTCACCGTCCCCACGCCCGACGGCAAGCTCACCCCCGAGCTCATCGACCGGCAGGCGTTCGGCTGGGACGACGAGCACCGGGCGATGCCGCAGGTCGTGTCGATCACGCAGTCCACCGAACTGGGCACGCTGTACACGCCCGACGAGATCCGGGCGATCTGCGACCACGCCCACGAGCGCAACATGGTCGTGCACCTGGACGGTTCGCGGATATCGAACGCGGCCGCGTCCCTCGACGTCCCGATGCGGACGTTCACGAACGCGGTCGGCGTCGACATCCTGTCGCTCGGCGGCACGAAGAACGGCGCGCTGTTCGGCGAGGCCGTCGTCGTCCTCAACCAGGACGCCGTGCGCCACATGAAGCACCTGCGCAAGCTGTCCATGCAGCTCGCCTCCAAGATGCGGTTCGTGTCCGTGCAGCTGGAGGCGCTGCTCGCCAAGGACCTGTGGCTGCGCAACGCCCGGCACGCCAACGAGATGGCCCAGCGCCTCGCCGAGGGCGTGCGCGCCGTCGACGGCGTGGAGATCCTCTATCCGGTGCAGGCCAACGGCGTGTTCGCCCGTCTCCCGCACGACGTGTCCGAGCGTCTGATGAAGCGGTTCCGCTTCTACTTCTGGGACGAGTCGGCCGGCGACGTCCGCTGGATGTGCGCCTTCGACACCCGTGCGGAGGACGTCGACGGCTTCGTCGCCGCCCTCAAGGAAGAGATGGCGCGCTAGCCGGGAACTCCAGAATCCTGCATAGGTATGCGATCGACCGTAAAGTCATTGACGCGCGGTCGGTCGCATTCCTATGCTCGCGTGCCATGCAGCTGATCCAGAACACCCCTGATCTCTCCGCCTACTTGGCGGCCGACGACGTCATCGACCATCACCATCCGCGCGTGCGGGAGACGGCCGCGCGGCTCGCGAAGGGCGCCGTCGATTCATATGCATACGCTCGGGCCGCCTATGAGTTCGTCCGCGACACCATCCCGCACTCCGCCGACAGCGGAGACCTGCGCGTCACCTGGCGGGCCTCCGACGTCCTGGAGCAGGGCACCGGCATCTGTCACGCGAAAGCGCACGCCCTGACCGCGCTGCTGCGGGCCGAGGACATCCCGACCGCCCTCTGCTACCAGCGGCTCGCCTATGACGCGGGCACGGGCTGGTGCGTCCACGGCCTGGTCGCCGTGCGCTTCCACGGAGCGTGGCACCGGCAGGACTGCCGGGGGAACAAGCCGGGGGTCGACGCCCAGTTCTCGCTCGACGGGGAGCGGCTGGCCTGGGTACCGGACACCGAGTCCAATGAGGTGGACTATCCGGTACTCTTCGATGTACCACATCTGGTGGTGCTCGACGTCATGCGCAGCGCGCCGGACCGCCCGTACCTCTGGGAGAACCTCCCCGACTCGCTCCCCCTGTGACTCGCCGAGCGACTCCCCGAGTGACCCCTCCGACAAGGCAGAACATGGCTCTCCGGCTCACCGTCTCCGACGACGTCCACGCACTCGCGCCCGGCTTCCACCACATCGCCATCGAGGCGTACGACCTCGTCAACACGCCCAGCACGGACGCCACGTCGGCCCTGCTCGACGACGCGGCGCGGCGGCTCGCCGAGCGTCTGGACGGGCGCGCGCCGCACGAGGACCCGCACATGGCTGCCTGGCGCGCGGCCTACACCGCGTTCGGCGCCAAGCCGAACCGGACCAGGAACTCCGCGGAGGCGCTGGCGAAGCGGGCGCTGAGCGAGGCGGGGCTGCCCCGCATCAACACGCTCGTCGACGTCTACAACGCGATCAGCGTCGCCCATCTGATCCCGGTGGGCGGCGAGGACCTCGACCGCATCGAGGGCGGCATGAGGCTCGTCCGGGCCACCGGAACCGAGGACTTCGTGACCATCGCCTCGGGCGAGCAGGTCGTGGACCACCCCGAGGCGGGCGAGGTCGTCTGGTGCGACGACGAGGGCGTCACCTGCCGCCGCTGGAACTGGCGACAGGGCCCGCGCACCTGCCTCGACGACACGTCGGTGAACGCCCTGTTCCTCCTGGAGGGCATGGGCGAGCACGCCGGACTGGCGGCGGCGGGCGCCGAACTGGCCGAACTCCTCGAGAAGTTCAGCCCGGGCGCCCGCATCACCGTCCACCCGGCGCAGTGACTCAGCCGGCCTCGGCGGCCTTGACCTCTTCGGGGGTCGGGGCCGTGCCGCCCAGGTGCGCCGGCATCCACCACGTGTCGTCCGGACCCTTGGGGCGCACGGGGTAGGCGCGCTGAGCGGCCTCCAGGAGTTCCTGCACGCGGCCGCGCAGCCGGCGGGTGATCGCCCCGGCGTACTGGTCGGACGTCGCCTCCATGGCCTCGCCCACCCGGATCGTGATCGGGATGTGCTGCCGCTTGAAGTTGCGCGGACGGCCCTTCGTCCACACCCGTTGCGTGCCCCACAGCGCCATCGGGATCAGCGGTACCCCGGCCTCCTGGGCCAGTCGCACGGCGCCCGTCTTGAAGCTCTTCAGCGTGAACGACTCCGAGATCGTCGCCTCGGGGAAGACCCCGACGATCTCGCCCGAGCGCAGGGACTGGAGGGCGTGCTGATACGCGTGCTCACCCTGCGAACGGTCCACCGGAATGTGCTTCATGCTGCGCATCAGCGGGCCGGAGATCTTGTGCCGGAACACCGACTCCTTCGCCATGAAACGGACGAGGCGCTTCTGCGGCAGGGCGGCGAGGCCGTCGAAGATGAAGTCCAGGTAGCTGATGTGGTTGCTGACCAGGACGGCACCGCCCGAGCGCGGAATGTTCTCCGAGCCCTTGCAGTCGATCTTCAGGTCGAGCGCCTTGAACATCGTTTTCGCGGCGCCGATGACCGGACGGTAGACGAGCTCTGCCATGGAGGGGGTGGACCCTTCTTAGTGCCGTGGGGAAGCTCTTCCGGAGGCTTTCCGGAGGAGCGGGCTCCCGGCGGTAAGTTACGCAGCCGTAGGTTTTCCGGCTTGCGCAGATCGTGCCCCAAGAACGGCCGGGTGACCAGTCCTGGTTCCGGCCGTGCGCGAGATCCTTGTCACGTCATCGGGAATCAGCGCGCGCGTTCGAGTGCTGCATCGAATGCGGCCTACGAAGGAGGAGTCAGGTGACCGTGGGTGAAGTGGCGCTCGACGCGGAGCAGTTGGGCGAGGAACTGGGGGAGCGGGCGACGCTCGTCCAGTTCTCCAGCGCCTTCTGCGCGCCCTGCCGGGCCACCCGGCGGGTTCTCGACGAGGTCGCCGCCATGGTCCCCGGTGTCTCGCACGTCGAGATCGACGCCGAGGCGAGGCTCGATCTCGTCCGTGAGGTGGGCGTCCTCAAGACCCCGACCGTCCTCGTCCTCGATGCCCGCGGCCGCGAGGTGCGCAGGGCCGCCGGGCAGCCCCGGAAGATCGATGTGATCGCCGCGCTCGGCGAGGCGGTCTGACGCCGTGCCACGGGGGACGGACCCGGCGGGTCCGGTGGGGTCAGGGTGCCCGGTGGGCCTGGTGACGCATCTCCCACATGACGGAACGCACTTGACTGCACGCGCCACGTATCGTCAGTCTGACCGTATGCCCTCGGAACTCCTTCTCTACCAGCGAGTCCATGTGGATCTCGCGCGCTGTTCGAGCGCCCGCTGTCCCGTCTCCTGACGCAGCCACGGATCCCGCTCGAACCCTCCTGCAGAAGGACAACTCCATGACGGCCACGCCCGATCTGCGCACCGCCCTGCCCGCCACCCCCGACCTGCTCCGCTCGGTCTTCCGGCAGCACGCGGCCGGCGTCGCGGTGATCACCGCCGCCGGTGCCGCCCCCGTGGGCTTCACCGCCACCTCCCTCACCTCGGTCTCCGCCGAGCCCCCCGTCATCTCGTTCGGCATCGGCCTGAACGCCTCCAGCTGGCCCACCGTCGCCGAGGCCGACCACGTCGGCGTGCACATACTCGGCGAGCACCAGGCCGACCTCGCGGGCACCTTCGCCCGCAGCGGCGCCGACCGGTTCGGCGCGTCGACCGGCTGGTTCGAAGGTCCCCAGGGTGTCCCGGTCCTCGACGGCGTGCTGGCCTGGCTCGTCTGCCGGGTCATCGCCCGGGTGCCCGCGGGGGACCACCGGATCGTGCTCGCGGAGGCGGTCTGCGGGGACCCGGCGGGAGCGGGGCGTCCGCTGCTCTACCACCAGGGGCGCTTCAACGCTCTGCGCGACTGAGAGTTCCTGTGCGGGGCGGTTACGGAGCGTTGGCAAGGTCACAGTTCAAAGCGCTTGCTTAGTGGGCATGAACTGGGTGTACTGACGAGTAACGTTTCGTTCGGAGCGCGGGCCGCCCCGACCGGAAGAGTCCGCTTCAGGCGCCTATGCTGCCTGCAGAAGACGTGGTCAGTTGCAGCAGCTGGGCCGCCCAGTAAAAGACGATTGCAGTAGGAGAGCCGGCGTGAGCTTGAGGATCGTTGTCACCGTGAAGTACGTGCCGGACGCGACGGGCGACCGGCACTTCGCCGATGACCTGACCGTGGATCGTGAGGATGTGGACGGTCTGCTGTCGGAGCTGGACGAGTACGCGGTGGAGCAGGCGCTCCAGATTTCCGAGAACTCGGATGACGATGTGGAGATCACCGTGTTGACGGTGGGTCCCGAGGACGCGAAGGACGCGCTGCGCAAGGCGTTGTCGATGGGTGCGGACAAGGCGATCCATGTCGAGGACGACGATCTGCACGGCACGGATGCGATCGGTACGTCGCTGGTGCTGGCGAAGGCGATCGAGAAGGCGGGCTTTGACCTGGTCGTGTCGGGGATGGCGTCGACCGACGGTACGGCGGGTATCGTGCCGGCGCTGGTCGCGGAGCGGCTGGGGGTGCCGCAGGTGACGCTGCTGTCCGAGGTGGCGGTGGCCGGTGGCACGGTGACCGGGCGCCGGGACGGGGATGCGGCCTCGGAGCAGTTGGAGGCGGCGCTGCCGGCGGTGGTGTCGGTGACCGACCAGTCGGGTGAGGCGCGGTACCCGTCGTTCAAGGGGATCATGGCGGCGAAGAAGAAGCCGGTGGAGTCCTGGGACCTGTCCGACCTCGACATCGAGGCCGAGGAGGTCGGTCTGGAGGGTGCCTGGACGAAGGTCGAGGCGGCTGCGGAGCGTCCGGCGCGCACGGCGGGCACGATCGTCAAGGACGAGGGCGAGGGCGGCAGGCAGCTCGCCGAGTTCCTCGCGGGCCAGAAGTTCATCTGAGCTTCAGTCGCCCCACTCATCCGCCCAACTTCTTTGTGATTGCAGGAGATTGAAGTCCCATGGCTGAAGTTCTGGTCTACGTCGACCACGTGGACGGTGCCGTCCGCAAGCCCACCCTGGAGCTGCTCACGCTGGCCCGCCGGATCGGTGAGCCGGTCGCTGTCGCGCTGGGCAACGGTGCCGCCGGCACGGCTGCCGCGCTGGCCGAGCACGGTGCGGTGAAGGTCCTCACGCATGAGGCCGCGGAGTACGCGGACTATCTGGTGGTGCCGAAGGTGGACGCGCTGCAGGCCGCGGTCGCCGCCATCGCGCCGGCCGCGGTGCTGGTGCCGTCCTCCGCGGAGGGCAAGGAGATCGCCGCCCGTCTGGCGCTGCGCATCAAGTCCGGCATCATCACCGACGCCGTCGACCTGGCGGCCGGCGCGGAGGGTCCGGTGGCCACCCAGTCGGTGTTCGCCGCGTCCTTCACCACCACCACCCGTGTCACCACCGGCACCCCGGTGATCACGGTCAAGCCGAACAGTGCCGCCGTGGAGGCCGCCCCGGCCGCCGGTGCGGTCGAGGCCCTGGAGGTGTCGTTCTCCGCGGCGGCGACCGGCACCAAGGTGACCGGCCGCACGGCGCGGGAGGCGACCGGGCGTCCGGAGCTGACCGAGGCCGCGATCGTGGTCTCCGGCGGCCGCGGGGTCAACGGCGCGGAGAACTTCGCGATCATCGAGGCGCTCGCCGACTCCCTCGGCGCGGCCGTGGGTGCCTCGCGGGCCGCGGTGGACGCCGGCTGGTACCCGCACTCCAACCAGGTCGGCCAGACCGGCAAGAGTGTCTCGCCGCAGCTGTACATCGCGTCGGGCATCTCGGGTGCGATCCAGCACCGGGCCGGTATGCAGACCTCGAAGACGATCGTGGCGATCAACAAGGACGCCGAGGCCCCGATCTTCGACCTGGTCGACTACGGCGTGGTCGGCGACCTCTTCGACGTCGTCCCCCAGCTCACCGACGAGGTCAAGACCCGCAAGGGCTGAACCCGTCCAGCAGTACCGCAGTGCTGTCGGGGCCGTGTGGCGTTCAACGCCGCGCGGCCCCGTCCGCGTTCCGGGACCCTGCAGAGGGACCATTGACGCAGGTCACCCGGACGGATAACTTCGCTATACGGATTGTTGATTCCGTGAAGCGGAAACAGTGAGCGTATGGAGGGTGCAGGAATGGGTCAGCAGGAGAAGGTGTCGACGAGCCTCGCGGGCGCGGTCAGCGAGGGCATCAGCGCCTCACTCGCCCCGGTCGACGCGGAACTCGCCCGGCGCTACCCAGGAGACCCCGGCACCCGCCAGCCCGTCCACACGGTCTACGTCCCCGGCGACGCCTTCGACGCCGGCACCATCCGCTCCTGGGGCGACCAGGCGCTCGCGCAGCTCGACGAGCACGCCCCGGACGCCGCGTCGTTCGCCGCGGTGCTCGGACTGGGCGACGAACTCGCCGAGCCGGTCTACAGCCGCGTACGGGCGAAGCTGGAGCGCGAGCCCGTCGAGGACCTCCGGGTCGACTTCGAGGACGGCTACCGGCCCGCCTCGTCCGCCGACGAGGACGAGACCGCCGCCCGAGCCGCCCGTCTCATCGCCGAGGCGTACGCGAACGGCACGGCGGCCCCGCACATGGGCATCCGCATGAAGTGCATGGAGGCCGCCGTCCGTGACCGCGGCATCCGTACGCTCGACATCTTCCTCACCGGACTCATGGAGCACGGCGGTCTGCCCGACGGGCTCGTCCTGACGCTGCCCAAGGTGACCTACCCGGAGCAGGTCACCGCGATGGTGCGGCTGCTCGACGCGTTCGAGAAGCAGCACGGTCTCGAGGCCGGGCGGCTCGGGTTCGAGATCCAGATCGAGACCAGCCAGTCCATCCTCGGCGCCGACGGAACCGCCGCCGTCGCCCGCATGATCGACGCCGCCGAGGGCCGCGCGACCGGTCTGCACTACGGCACCTTCGACTACAGCGCCTGCCTCGGCGTCTCCGCCGCGTACCAGGCCAGCGACCACCCGGCCGCCGACTACGCGAAGGCCGTCATGCAGGTCGCCGCCGCCGGTACGGGAGTTCGTGTCTCCGACGGCTCCACGAACGTGCTGCCCGTCGGCCCGACCGCCAAGGTCCACGACGCCTGGCGGCTGCACTACGGGCTCACCCGGCGCGCCCTCGCTCGCGCCTACTACCAGGGCTGGGACATGCACCCGGGCCACATCCCGACGCGCTACGCCGCCGTCTTCGCCTTCTATCGCGAGGGCTTCGCGCAGGCCGCGGCGCGCCTGTCCGCGTACGCGAACCAGGCCTCCGGTGACATCGCCGACGAGCCGGCCACCGCGAAGGCGCTCGCCGGGTACCTGCTGCGCGGCCTGGACTGCGGCGCACTCGACGTCGGTGAGGTGGCCCGGCTGACCGGTCTCACGCTGGCGGGCCTGGAGGGCTTCGCGGGGCCGCGCCGTGGTGACCTGACCGCGACGGCCGAGTGACGACGCCCTCCACGGTGGGAGCGGAACGGGGAGGTCCGCCGGAGGATTCGTGAAGCGTGCCGACCGTACCGTAGGGAATGCGGTGACATCGGCCTTAGAGTGGATGAAACCGGCGCCGGGCGGGGGGAGTTGGGCCGCCTCGGCGTTCCGGTACGCACGACCGCATGGACGGCCGTCGCCGGGGGCCAGGCCCGCACCGGCGACGGCCGACATGCGAGGCGTCCGGGCCCCCGGACACCTCGCAACCGTCCTCGAACGGCGGTCGGGGCTGCGGGAGTTGCCCCGGACAACACGCCGCGAGGGCGGGGCCGGGGTCGCGTTGTCGGCGTTGAACGCGGCTCCGGCCGCTGGGCTGGACCCGAGGGCAGGGGGCCGCTCACATTCTGCATATGCCGTCATAGTGATCGCCAGTGGGCCTCGGCGGCGGCCCGGTCAGGAGGCCTCCAGACGTCCTCCCGCGTCGAGCGCCTCCTCCAGAGTGGCCACGGGTGCGAACCGGCCCATCAAGTGGCCGGCGCGCAGGAGTCTCAGAGTCGTCTTCTGCGGGCAGACGAGCAGCAACCGGCCACCGCGCGTGCGGACGCGCTCCTCGGTCCGGCACAGGAGGCGCAGTGCGTAGATGTCGAAGAAGGCCACCGGGCTGAGGTCGATGATGACGATCCTGTCCCGGTCGAGGGTCGCGGCATCGAGCTCCGGCTCGATGCCTATGGCAGTGGCGATGTCCACCTCACCGTGGAACTCGATCACGCGGACTCCGTGGATCTCGCGAATCCGGATACGCCCTTCGGGCCATGCGCCTGACAGCATGGCGGTTCCCCTCGCTGAACCGGGCTCCGCCGGGGAAGTTCCGGGGAGCGGCGACGTCGGGTTCTGGCCACCGGGAGCAGGGGTGGTCGTGGATGGCCAGCGTACGGTTCTCGCCGGGCGCACATGACAGAAACATGTGGCAAGGACGCGATTCCCCCACTCGTACGGGCTTCAACCTGGCATCTGCGTAACTGAGTTACGCAAAAGGGTGTAAGGGAGACGGCGTCCGTGGCGGGGCCGAACGGCCCTTCTCCCGGGCCGGTCGGCCCCTCGCGGGGCACGGGCCGCGGCGCGACCCTGCCCGTCCGTCCGGCCGGTCATGTGCCGGGCGGTCATGCTCGGGGGGAGCCATGACGTGGAACGTGCTGAGGGTGCGGTCGCGTCGTCCCGTGCCGTCCCGCTGGGAACGTACTCCGGTGCTGGTGCGGCAGTTCGACGGCTGCGTGGTGATCGAGGTCTGCGGGGCGATCGGCCCCGCCAGGGAGGCGCAGCTCGGCCGCCTGTTGCACTGGGCCATCCGGCCCGGTGGCACCGGGGTCCTGGTCGACCTGCGCCGCGCCCCGGAACTCGGTGTCAGCGGCATCAGCGTGCTGCGGCTGGCCGGAGAACTGGCGCGGCGGCGCGGCCTGCCGTTCGGCTACCTGGGGCCTGGTGATCCGCGCCGCCCGCACGAATTCCTGCCGGTCCGGACGAGGCCGACGGCGTTGCCGCCCGCCGGGTCACCCGCTGCGGAGGATGCCTCGGCCGTGACCGGTTGATTCGGTCGGCCAATGACGCAGCAGGACGCGGGCGGACCGCTGGCCTTCGCCGTCCGAACCACCCGCTCGGCCCGGCATGCCCTCGGGGCGCTGGTGGGCGACGTGGTGGGGGCGGCCCTGTGCCCGGTCGTCGAGGCGGTGCTCCGGCGGGTCGATCTGGACGTGGTGCTGGACCGGGTGGACCTGGACGCGATGGTGGACCGGGTCGACGTGGACCGGGTGGCGGACCGGGTCGACGTGGACCGGGTGGCGGGCCGGATCGACGTCGACCGGGTCGCGGATCGGGTGGACGTGGACCGGGTCGCAGGCCGGGTGGACGTCGACCGGGTGGCGGACCGGGTCGATGTGAGGCGGGTCGCCGAGCGTATCGACGTCGACCGGATCGCCGATCGCGTGGATGTCGGCCGGGTCGTGGCCCGGGTGGATGTGGACGGGATCGCGGACCGGATCGACGTGGAGCGCATCGCGGACCGGATCGATGTGGACCGGGTTGCCGAGCGCATCGACGTGAATCGGATCGCGGAGCGGATCGACGTCGACCGGATCGCTGAGCGGATCGATGTGAATCGGATTGCCGAGCGGATCGACGTGGACCGGATCGCCGACCGGATTGACGTGGACCGGATTGCCGAGCGGATCGATGTGGACCGGATTGCCGATCGCATTGACGTGGACCGGATCGCCGAGCGGATCGATGTGGACCGGATCGCCGACCGCATTGACGTGGACCGGATTGCCGACCGGATCGATGTGGACCGGATCGCCGACCGCATTGACGTGAATCGGATTGCCGACCGGATCGATGTGGACCAGATCGCCGACCGCATTGACGTGGACCGGATCGCCGCGCGGATCGACGTGGACCGGATTGCTGAGCGGATTGAGGTCGACCGGATCGCTGAGCGGATCGACGTCGACCGGATCGCTGAGCGGATCGATGTGAATCGGATCGCCGAGCGGATCGACGTCAATCGGATCGCCGAGCGCATCGACGTCGGGCGGATCGTCGAGCGGGTCGATGTCGATGTCATTGCCGGGCGCGTAGACGTCGATGCCGTGATCGCTCGGATCGATCTGGTCGGGGTCACCCGTGGTGTCGTCGCGGAGATCGATCTGGGGCGGATCGTGCGGGACACCGGTGGCGGGATGGCTGCCGAGAGTGTGGATGCCGTGCGGTGGCTGGGGGAGCGGGCGGACCGGCGGGTGAACCGGGTGGCCGATCGGCTGTTGGGGCGGGGCACGGGCGGACGTGGTGAGTGACGCGGCCGGGATCGTGTCGCGGGGGGTCGCGGCCGTGGTGGACGTCGGGGTGCTGGCCGTGGTGGGCGTCGTGCTGCACCTGGGCGTGGGATGCGCGGTGTTCGTCGTGAGCGGGCCGCCGTTCCGGGTGCCGCAGCTGCCGGGCTCGGTCGCCGGAGTGGCCGCGTGGGTGCTCGCCGTGGGGTACTTCGGCGGGTCGTGGGCGGGCGTCGGGCGGTCGCCCGGTGGGCAGTTGATGGGGTTGCGGGTCGGTGACCGCGCCGGACGGACGCTGGGGCTGCCGCGTGCGCTCGTGCGGGCGGCCCTGTGCGTGACGTTCCCGATCGGGCTGTGCTGGATCCCGTTCAGCAGACGCCACGCCTCGCTCCAGGACCTGCTCGTGGCCAGCGCCGTGCGCTACGACCGCCCGGCCGGTGACTGACCGCCGTCCGTACCGGGCTCACCCGTGCTGGGTGGGAGGCGGGGTCCTGGGCAGCCGGGCCGCCGCCCACAACCCGCCCAGTCCGACCACGGCGAGTACCACGAGGGCCACCATGTACGGGCCCACCGCGGGATCGGCGACCAGGATGGTGCCCGCCAGCGCGGTGCCCACCGAGGAGCCGAGGTTCGACACGCTGCGGGACAGGCCGGAGATCTCGCCCTGGAGCTCCTCGGGGAAACTCGACTGCACCACGTTGACCGAGGGCGTCAGCATCAGACCGACACCGAGGCCGATCACCAGCAGGCCCGGCACGGCGCTCCACGCGCTCGGAGAGGTGTCGGCGAGGGCGATGAGGAGGCCGATGCCGCACACCGTCACGGCGAACCCGGCCATCACGAGCGTGCGTTGGGCCCGCCGCTTCGCGAAGCGCTCCGCACCGAGGGAACTGGCGAGCAGCCCGACCGTGGACGCGGTGAAGACCACGCCGGTGCCGATCGCGCTGTATCCGCGGACGACCTGGAGGTACGTGGCGACGACGAACGACAGGCCCATCAGGATCAGCCACTGGACGTTCTGGGTGATCAGACCGAGGTTCGACGTGCGGTTGTGGAACAGCGCCATCGGCAGCAGGGGCTGACCGCCCCCGCGCTCCTTCGCCCGGATCCAGACGAAGAACCCGGTCAGGAACAGGGCGCCGCCCGCCAACAGGCCCACCGCCAGCCAGACGTTGTCGTCCGTCGCGAGGATGCCCATGACCAGGAGGGCCAGACCGATCGCCGAGAGCGCGGCGCCACCCCGGTCGAAGCGGCGCTCGGGATCCGGCGGCAGCGGATCCCGCACCCGCCGGGTCAGCACGATGATCACCGCCACCACCAGGGCCTGGAACACGAACGCGGCCCGCCAGCTGATCGCCGACGTGATGAGCCCGCCGAGCAGCGGCCCGGTCGCGGCACCGATCCCGGCCATCCCCATGATCGCCCCGAAGGCCCGTGCCCGGTCCGAGGTGTTCGTGAACACGAGGGTCGTCAGGATGTACACGGGCGGGATGAGCAGCGCCGTCCCGACGCCCTCCAGGACCGAGTTGCCGAGGATGAGCACACCGAGGCCGGGCGCGGCCGCGCTGAGCAGGGCACCGACCCCGTAGATGCTGAGACCGACGACCAGGCACCGCTTGCGGCCGTAGCGGTCCGAGAGGATCCCGCCCGGGATCATCAGCGCCGCCATCACCAGCAGGAAGGCGGTGATCGCGATCTGGACGCCCTGCACCGTGGTGTCCAGGTCCTCGCTGATGTCCTTGATCATCACGGTCATGTTCGAACCGGCGAAGCTGCAGACGAACTGGGCGAGGGCGAGCGGTGCGAGCACCTCGCGGGGCCAGCGGCGAGCCGGCCCGCCGCGGTCCGCTCCGTCGGGGATGGACGGCACGGTCATCGTCTCGCCTCCGATCGAGGGCCTGGGCCGGACGACGCACAGGGTCGCGGGCACCCCGTCCGCGGTCGTCACCCCCGGAGGGTGACGACCGGGGCCCGCGCCCGGGGCGACACTCGTCGGCGCAGCGGTGCCATCGGCACCCTCCGCAGTCAGGGAGGACCTGTCATGACCACCTCGGACACCACCCACCACCGGCCGGGAACCGCCAAGGCGGCGGCCGCCGGCGGACTGACGATCTTCGCGGCGGTGATGCTCTTCATCACCGGAACCATGGGCTTCTGCCGGGGGCTCATGGCCGTCCTGGAGGACAAGGTGTTCCTCAGGACTCCTGAGTACGTCTTCGAGTTCGACCTGACGAGCTGGGGCTGGATCCACCTGATCCTCGGTGCGATCGCCGTGGTCGTCAGCTTCGGCCTGTTCGTGGCGATGAAGTGGGCGCGGGTCTGCGGCGTGATCATCGCCGGACTGCTGATCATCGCCAACTTCCTTTCGGTTCCCTACTACCCGCTGTGGTCCCTGACCCTGATCGCGCTCAACGGCTTCATCATCTGGGGCCTGTGCGCCGTCAAGCGGGACACCCTTTACTGACCCATGAAGGCCAAGGGCAAGAACAAGGGGAAGGGCAAGGGCGAGGACCGGAGGGCCGAGCGGATCGCGGAGTTCATCGCGCCGCTGCGGGTCGAACCCGGGTCGAAGGTGAACCTGGCCCGGGACTTCGACCCCGCCCACAAGGCGGGCGTGAAGAACCGCAAGCAGGGCGAGGAACTGCTGCGCGGCGGCACCCTCCTGCTGGCCGACTACCAGCGCAGGCTCGCCGCCGACGGCAGCCAGGGCGTCCTGATGTGCCTCCAGGCGCTGGACGCCGGCGGCAAGGACGGCACCATCCGGCACGTCATGAGCGGAGTGAACCCGCAGGGCGTGGCCGTCGCCGGGTTCAAGGTGCCGTCCGCCGCCGAGCTCGGTCACGACTACCTCTGGCGCTACGCCGCCCGGCTGCCCCGGCGTGGCGAGATCGGCATCTTCAACCGCTCCCACTACGAGGAGGTCCTGGTGGTCCGCGTACACCCCGAACTCCTCGACCGCCAGCGGCTGCCCGGCAAGGGCCAGGGCAGAAAGGCGTTCTGGCGCCGCCGCTTCCGGGAGATCAACGACTGGGAGCGGTATCTGACGGAGAACGGCTTCCACGTCGTCAAACTGTTCCTCAACCTGTCCAAGGAGGAGCAGCGCATCCGCTTCCTGAAGCGGATCGACGTGCCGGACCGCAACTGGAAGTTCTCGGCGGCCGACGCCCGCGAACGCACCCGGTGGGACGCCTACCAGCACGCGTTCGACGAGATGCTCTCCGCCACCAGCACCCCGTGGGCGCCGTGGTATGTCGTGCCCGCGGACCACAAGTGGTACGCGCGGATCTGCGCGGCCGCCGTGCTCGCCCACACCCTGATCGGGATCGATCCGCGCTACCCGGAGATCGGGGCCAAGGCGATGCACGAACTGGAGCTGGAGAAGCGGCAGTTGGAGGAAGAGGCGCCGAGCGGTGCGGCCGCCGACCCGTACGCGCTGTCCGCGGCCCGCCGCGCCCGGCGGCACGGCGGACGGAGGCGGTCCCGGTGACCGCGCAGGCGCCCGGCCGCGCCTGGTACGCGCGCCCCGCCGAAGCCGTCGCCGGGGAACTCGGCGTCGACCCGGCCGTGGGACTCAGCGCCGAGCGGGTCGCCGCCCGGCTCGCCGAGGACGGGCCCAACGCCCTGCCCGAGGAGCGTCCGACGCCCGGCTGGCAGCGGTTCCTCGGCCAGTTCACCTCGTACATGCAGATGATCCTGGTCGGCTCCGCCGTCGTCTCCCTCGCCGTCCAGGAGTGGGGCACCGCGGTGGTGCTCCTCGCGCTGACCGTGCTCAACGCGGTCATCGGGATCCGGCAGGAGGGCAAGGCGGAGAGCGCCATGAACGCCCTCAAGGCGATGACCCGGGCGACCGCGCGCGTGCGGCGCGACGGACGGGAGGCGGAGATCCCGGCCGCGGACGTCGTCGTCGGAGACGTCGTGCTGCTCGCCGCAGGCGACGAAGTCCCCGCCGACGGACGGCTCGTGGAGACCAGCGCCCTGCAGATCGACGAGTCCGCGCTCACCGGCGAGAGCGTGCCCGTCGCCAAGGACGCGGCAGCGGTACGGGCCGAGAGCCCGGGCCCCGCCGACCAGACCGACATGGCGTTCATGAACACCCCGGTCACCCACGGCAGCGGCGTCCTCGTCGTCACGGCCACCGGTGCCGCCACCGAACTCGGCCGGATCTCCGGCATGCTGACCACGACGAAGCGCGAGATGTCGCCGCTCACCCGGGAGCTGAACCGGCTCACCCTGTGGATCGTCGGCGCGGCCGGGCTGACCATGGTCGTGATGTTCGGCCTCGGCCGCGGCCGGGGCGAGCCGTGGGACGCGCTGTTCGTCAGCGCCGTGTCCCTGGCCATCGCCGCCGTCCCCGAGGCCCTGCCGACGGTGACGCAGACGATCCTCTCGCTGGGCGGCCTCGACCTGGCACGCCGGCACGCCATCGTGAAGGACCTGCCGTCCGTGGAGACCCTCGGCTTCACCTCGGCCGTGAACTCCGACAAGACCGGCACGCTGACGATGAACCAGATGACCGTCGTCGAGGTCGTGGACGCCTTCGACCGGTACACCGTCTCGGGCGGCGGATACGGCCTGGAGGGGCGGGTCCACCACGCCGCCGGCGGCTCGCCGAGCATCGACGAAGCGATCCTGCCCTACCTCGTCGCCAGCGACGCCGCCCTCGTCGACGGCCGCGTCGTCGGCGACCCCACCGAGGGCGCCCTGCTGGTCCTCGGCCACAAGGCGGGCCTCGACGTGGCCGCCACCCGGGACCGGCTGCCGCGGCTCGCCACCCTGCCGTTCGACCCCGCGTACAAACTCATGGCCACCTTCCACGAGGCCCGGGACGGGAGGGGCCGGCCGGTCGTGCGCTGCTTCGTCAAGGGAGCGGCGCCGGCCGTGCTGGCGCGCACCGCCACCGCCCTGTCCGGCGGCACGGGCATCCCGTTCGACGCCGGGCTGCGGCAGCGGGCCGAGGACGAGGTCGAGCGGATGGAGCGCGCCGGCCGCCGGGTGATGGCCGCCGCCACCCGGGACATCGAGCCCGCCGCGTTCGCCCCGGGCGCCGAACTCCTCGACCTGGTCGACGCGTTGCAGGTGACCAGCCTCGTCGGCATGGTCGACCCGCCGCGCCCCGAGTCCCGTGACGCCGTGGCCGCCGCGCAGGCCGCCCACATCCGCGTCCGCATGGTGACCGGCGACGACGTCATCACCGGCGCCGCCGTCGCCGAGCAGATCGGCATCGGGGGCGAGGCGATCCTCGGCGCCGACTTCGCCGCCCTGCCGGAGGAGGAGCGGCTCGCCCGCGTCGACCGCATCGGCGTCGTCGGCCGGGTGGCGCCCGAGCACAAGGTGCTCCTCGCCGAGACGCTGAAGAAGAAGGGCGACGTGGTCGCCATGACGGGCGACGGGGTCAACGACGCGCCGGCCATCAAGGCCGCCGACATCGGCATCGCCATGGGCTCCGGCACGGACGTCGCCAAGAACGCCGGACGGATGATCCTGTCCGACGACAACTTCGCGACGATCGTCCACGCGGTCGAGCAGGGCCGCAAGATCTACGACAACCTCACCAAGTACATCCGGTTCGTGCTCGTCCTGCTCGTCGTGTTCGTGCTCACCTTCCTCGGCGCGACGCTGTTCGACATCGCCGGCGGCGAACCGTTCACGCCCGCCCAGGTGCTGTGGATCCACTTCGTCGTCAACGCCGCCTTCGGCTTCTCGCTCGGCTTCGACCGGGTCAGGAGCGGACTGATGACCCGGCGGCCGCGACCGCGCGGCGAACCCGTGATGACGCCCGCCCTGATGCTCACCGTCGGGCTCGCCGGCACCGCCGTCGCCGTCGGACTGCTCTGCCTGATCCAGCTCGGCGCGACCCGCTACGACGACGTCCGCGTCGGCAACTCCATCGCGTTCGCCTCGTTCGCGCTCTGTCTGATCGTCGCCGCCCTGGAGTGCCGCAGCGAGACCGGCACCGTGCTGACCACCGACACGTTCGACAGCAAGCAGCTGAACTGGACGATGCTCGGCGAGTTCGTGCTCGCCGTCCTCGTGACCCAGACCGACGCCTTCAACCGGCTCCTCGACACCACCCCGCTGCGGATCGGCCAGTTCGGCTGGGCCCTGCTGCCGCCGCTCGCCCTGCTCGCCCTGTGGGAGCTGGGCAAACTCGCCGCCCGCAGGCGCCGGGCGACGTCCGCAGAGCCGGGGTGAGGCACCGGTGCCCGGGGTGCCGCCCGGCCTGGCGACCCTGCGCGGCTACCGCCGGGAGTGGCTCGCCAAGGACGTCGTCGCGGGCGTCGTCCTGACCACGCTCCTCGTCCCGCAGGGCATGGCGTACGCCGAACTGGCCGGACTGCCCCCGATCACCGGCCTGTACACGTCCGTGCTCTGCCTGCTCGCCTACGCCGTCGCCGGCCCGTCCCGGATCCTGGTGCTCGGCCCCGACTCCTCGCTCGGCCCGATGATCGCCGCGACGGTGCTGCCACTGGTCGTCGCCGACGGGGACAGCGGCCGGGCCGTCGCCCTCGCCTCGGCCCTCGCCCTGATGGTGGGGGCGATCATGATCCTGGCGGGGGTGGCCCGCCTCGGCTTCGTCGCCGACCTGATCTCCAAGCCCACGATGATCGGCTACATGAACGGGCTGGCGCTGACCATCCTCGTCGGGCAGCTGCCCAAACTGTGCGGCTTCTCCACGGACGCGGACGGAGTGATCGACGAGGTCGGCGCGTTCGTCCGGGCGTTGGGCGACGGTGAGCTGGTGGCGGCGGCCCTGGCCGTGGGCGCGGGCGGCATCGTGCTGATCCTGCTGCTGCAGCGACTGCTGCCCAAGGTGCCCGCCGTCCTCGTCATGGTGGTCCTCGCCATCGGCGCCGCCGTCGCCTTCGACCTCGCCGGGCGCGGCGTGCGGATGGTCGGCCGGCTGCCCGAGGGGTTCCCGCCGTTCACCGTCCCCGACATCCGCTGGGACGACGTCGGGCCACTGGTCGCGGGCGCCCTCGGGATCGCCGTGGTGTCGCTGGCCGACGCGGTGTCCAATGCCTCCGCGTTCGCCGCCCGCACCGGACAGGAGGTCCGCGGCAACGGCGAGATGGTGGCGATCGGCTCGGCCAACGCGGCCGCCGGACTGTTCCAGGGGTTCCCGCTGAGCACCAGCGGATCCCGCACCGCCGTCGCCGAACGGGCCGGAGCCAAGACCCAGTTGACCGGGCTCGTCGGCGCCACCCTGATCCTGCTCATGCTGGTCCTGCTGCCCGGACTGTTCCGCAACCTGCCGCAGCCGGCCCTCGCCGCCGTCGTCATCACCGCGTCCCTGTCGCTCGCGGACGTGGCGGGCACGGCGCGGCTGTGGCGGCAGCGGCAGGCCGAGTTCTGGCTGTGCATCGCGGCCTTCCTCGGGGTGGCCCTGCTCGGCGTCCTGGACGGCATCGCGATCGCCGTCGGACTGTCCATCCTCAACGTGTTCCGGCGCGCCTGGTGGCCGTACCGCACCGTGCTCGGCCGGGTCCCCGGCCTGGAGGGCTACCACGACGTGCGCTCCCACCCCGGCGCCGAACACCTGCCGGGCCTCGTCCTGCTGCGCTTCGACGCACCCCTGTTCTTCGCCAACGCCAAGTCGTTCCGCGACGAGGTGCTGCGGCACGCCCGCACCGAGCCGCCGCCGCGGCAGATCCTGATCGCCGCCGAACCGGTGACCGACGTCGACACGACCGCCGCCGACGTCCTGGAGGAGCTCGACGAGACACTGGAGGAGGCGGGCATCGCCCTCGTCTTCGCCGAGCTCAAGGACCCGGTGCGCCGCAAGATCGAACGCTACGGGCTGACCCGTACGTTCGCCCCCGACGCCTTCTACCCGACCGTGGAGAGCGCCGTGGCCGCGTTCCGCGCGGACAGCGGAGCGCGGTGGGCCGCCGCGGACCGGCAGCCCACCGCCGAGTGAGCCTCAGGTCAGGCCGCCACCGAGAACACGTGCGTGCCCCAGGCCGGCAGGTCGACGTACAGACCGCTCGTCAGCAGCTCGCCGCCCGAGCGCCCGTACCGGTCGGAGTCGCCGAGCTCCGTCAACTCCCAGGTGTCCCGGCCCAGTTCCTCCCACGGCAGCCGGATGCGGGCCTGCGCGGGACGCTCGGACAGGTTGACCACCGTCACGAAGTGGCCCGCGGGACCGGTCCAGCACGACGCGATCAGCTGCCGCGCCGAGTCGTTGTCCGGCCAGCCCGCGCAGTCGAGGAGCTGCCAGCGGCCCGTCCGCATGCCGCTGCCGTGGACGCGCGCCAGCAGCCGCTCGTGGAACGCCTGCAGCGCCAGGTCCTGCGGCTCGTCCGGGCGCCGGTCGAGGAACACCGGCAGATGGACCCGGCGCCCGGTGAACTCGCCCTCGTGCCACAGCGTCGCGCCGGGCAGCGTCGCGATCAGCACGGCGGCCGCCCGCTCCTTGTCCGGGCCGAGGGTGAGCGCGGCGCGCGGCTCGTCGTGGTTCTCCAGGAACCGGACGAGGCGGCGCTGGTACTCCTCGTCGGCGAGCAGGTGCCCGCGCACCGACTCCGGGCTCTCGTGAAGGATCCGGTCGTACAGCCGCTTGTCGTAGCAGAAGTCGAACCCCTGCTGCTGGAGGGCCCATTCGAGGTCCCAGTACGCCTCCGCCGCGAACAGCATCGACGGGTGCCGGCGCCGGACCTCCGGCACCACCTCCTGCCAGAAGTCCGCCTCCGGCGGGGCGCCCACCCGCTCGCCCCAGGTGCGGGCGAACACGTCGTTCATCAGGAGCATCGCCATGTCGCAGCGCACCCCGTCGCAGACCCGCCCGATCTGCCCCAGGACGTCCGCCGTCGCCGTCCTCAACTGCGGGGCGAACGCGTTGAGCTGGACGACGTCGGGCCAGGGCGGGAAGAACGGGTCGCGGCCCCGTGCGAGGACGGCGCGCCCGGTGTCGAAGAACCCCGCCGGATCGCGCCTGACGTCCTCCGCGTCGCCGCGCACGAAGTACGACGGGTGCTCGGTCACCCAGGGGCTGTCCGGCGCCACATGGTTCGGCACGTAGTCGAGCAGCAACCCGACGCCCCTGCGGTCGAGTTCGGCCCGCGCCGCGAGCAGCCCCTCCCGCCCGCCGAGCGCCGCGTCGACCTCGTAGCGGCGGATGCAGTACGGCGACCCGGCGATGTCCGACTCGTCGATGTCCGCGACCGCCGACGTGAAGGCCGAGCGCAGCGCCGTGTTCCGCAGCGCGATGGCCCGGCCCCGCGGACTGCGTTCCCACACGCCCATCAGCCACACGGCGTCGACCCCGGACGGGGTGATCTCGTCCCACACGTCCTTCGGCACGTCCCCGAGCCCCGTCGCGCGGCCGGTGCGCCCACCCGTCTCGCGCAGCCAGACGCGGGTGTTGACCTCGTGGACGACGGGCTGGGCGGGCAGCGCGCTCATCGGCCGGTCCTCCTCGTGGACGCGGGGCGGAAGTCGTCGGGACCCAGGGTGCCGAAGATCTTCATCAGGGCGGCGATCAGACCGGTCCAGCCGGTCTGGTGGGAGGCACCGATGCCGGCGCCGTTCTCGCCGTGGAAGTACTCGTAGAAGGAGATCAGGTCCCGCCAGTGCGGATCGTCGTGGAACTTGGGCTGGCCGCCGTACACCGGCCGCCGCCCGTCCTCGTTCCGCAGGAAGATCCGGGTGAGCCGGGCGGTGATGTCCTCGGCGACCTCGAACAGGTTCTTGTGCACGCCGGAGCCGGTCGGGCACTCGACGGTCAGGTCGTCGCCGTAGAACCCGTACAGATTGATCAGCGCACGGATCACCAGGGCGTTCATCGGCAGCCACACCGGCCCCCGCCAGTTGGAGTTGCCGCCGAACATGCCGGTGTCCGACTCGGCCGGCAGATAGGAGACCTTGTACTCCTCGCCGTGCACCCAGAACGTGTACGGGTGCTCGCCGTGATGCCGGGACAGCGCACGGACGCCGTACGGACTGAGGAACTCGTCCTCCGACAGGAGGTGGGCGAGCACCCGCGTCAGCTTCTTCTCGTCGACGACGGACAGCAGCCGGGGTCCGCCCGCCGCCCCGGCCTGCGCCGCCGTCAGCGTCACCGACAGCGAGGGATGCCGCTCGGCGAACCGCTGCAGCCGCTCACCCAGACCGGAAAGGCGCTCCAGCTGCCGGGGCCGGAACACGGTCGACGCGCACAGCGGCAGCAGCCCCACCATCGAGCGGACCTTCAGCCGCACGGCCCGTCCGTCGGGCAGTCGCAGCACGTCGTAGAAGAACCCGTCCTCCTCGTCCCACAGTTCGTCGCCCAGGTCGCCGAGCCGGTCCATCGACGCGGCGATCCACAGATAGTGCTCGACGAACTTCAGGACCAGCTCCTCGTACGCCGGGTTGTGCTCGACCAGTTCCACCGCGATCTGCAGCATCGACTGGCAGTACAGCGCCATCCACGCGGTGCCGTCGGCCTGTTCCAGGGTGCCGCCGGTGGGCAGCGGGGCGCTGCGGTCGAACACGCCGATGTTGTCGAGGCCGAGGAAGCCGCCCTGGAAGACGTTGCGGCCGCTCGGGTCCTTGCGGTTCACCCACCACGTGAAGTTCGTCAGGAGCTTCTGGAAGGTGCGCTCCAGGAACGCGTGGTCGGCGTGCCCCGTCGTCCGCTCCTCCACCTGGTACACGAAGTACGCGGCCCAGGCGTGCACCGGCGGGTTCACGTCGCTGAAGTTCCACTCGTAGGCCGGGATCTGGCCGTTGGGGTGCAAGTAGGCGTCCCGCAGCAGCAGTTCGAGCTGCTCCTTGGCGAAGCGGACGTCCACCGCGGACAGCGCCACCGTGTGGAACGCCAGGTCCCAGGCGGCGAACCAGGGGTACTCCCACTTGTCCGGCATCGACACGATGTCGTCGCTGACCATGTGGAACCACTCGCGGTTGCGCACCCCGGGACGCGGCAGGCTCCACGGCGTCAGCTCGTGCTCGGCCAGCCACGTCTCCAGGTCGAACGCGTAGTACTGCTTCGACCACAGCATCCCCGAGAGGGCCTGCCGCATCACCCGGGCCTCGTCCTCGCTCGCGCCGTTCGGCGTCAGCTCCGCGTAGAAGGCGTCCGCCTCGGCCCTGCGGTCCTTGAACACCGAGTCGAAACCGCGGGCCAGGGTCAGCTGGGCGCCGGCGGGCCCGAGCCGCAGCCGCAGCGTCTCGGACCCGCCGGCGGGCACCGTGAGCGTGTGGTGCGCGGCGGCCTTCGTGCCCTCGTGGGCCGGATTCACCGCACTCCGGTCGCCGTCGACGACGTACCGGCCGATGCCGTCCTTGACGTAGGGCGTGGTGTTGGACGAGCCGAACAGCCGCTCGTGGTTCGTCTCGTTCTCGGTGAACAGCAGCTCGGGCGAGCCGCCGCAGCGCAGGTCGTAGGTGCCCAGCTCCGGATGGTCGGCGCGGACCGTGGCGGTCGAGCGCGGCCCGTCCACCTCCCGCAGGCTCGGCCGGGTCCCGCCGCCGGCGTGCTCGCCCCACGACCAGGTGTTGCGGAACCACAGCGTCGGCAGGACGTGCAGGGTCGCCTCGTCCGGCCCCCGGTTGTCGACGGTGATCCGCATCAGCACGTCGTCGTGGTCGGCCTTCGCGTACTCCACGGTGACGTCGAAGTAGCGGTCGTCGTCGAAGACCCCGGTGTCCAGCAGCTCGTACTCGAACTCCTGGCGGCTGCGCGCCCGGTTGACCTCCACGAGGTCGTTGTACGGGTACGCGGCCTGCGGGTACTTGTACAGGTACCGCAGGTAGGAGTGGCTGGGCGTGCTGTCGAGGTAGAAGTAGTACTCCTTCACGTCCTCGCCGTGATTGCCCTCGCCGTTGGTGAGGCCGAACGCGCGCTCCTTGAGGATCGGGTCGCGGCCGTTCCACAGGGCGAGTGCCAGGCACAGCCGCTGCTTGTCGTCGCAGATGCCGCCCAGACCGTCCTCGCCCCACCGGTAGGCACGGGACCGCGCGTGGTCGTGCGGGAAGTACGACCAGGCGTCGCCGCCGGGGCTGTAGTCCTCGCGGACGGTGCCCCACTGGCGTTCGCTCAGATACGGGCCCCACAGACGCGACCGGGCGCTCCCGTCGCCGACGGGACCGACCCGGCCGGTGTGCGACTGCGTCTTCATGCGCTGCCTCCCTGCCCCGTCCGCTCCGCCCCTGCCTTGGGGTCAGCCGGGGGCGCCAGTCTTTTCTGGGGACTTCGGAGCCGCCTCACCTGTGGGGGGTGACCCGTCCGACCGGGCCAGGAGCGTGACCGCGATCTCGTACGCGGCCAGCAGCAGCGCGACCACCAGCAGACCGGTCCACGACGACAGCAGCAGCGCCACCAGGGCCGCGACGACGACGCCGGACACCCGCAGCACGTCCGCGTGCCGGACCAGCCACGGACGCAGCGACGACTCCTTGTGCGCGGCGCGCTCGCCGGCCTTCGCCAGGAACTGACCGGTGGCCCGGGCGCCCTGCGCGGTGCGGCGCCGCAACCACACCGGCAGCCGGCCAGGACCCGCCAGATACGCCACGACGGCGATCCCGACGCCGAGCCAGAGCAACTGGTCGCCCCGGTCCCGCAGCGTCGTGAACACGGTCCACAGCGCGGCCCGCAGGCCGTCGCGGTAGACGCCGTCGGGTACCTGGCCGAGGAGCTGGTCGCGCACCGCCCGCAGCACGCTCGACAGCACCGTGACCGTCACCACCAGCCACAGCCCGAGCTGGAGCACCGAGCGGCGCCGGTTCGGGGACACCCACAGGGCGAGGGCGAGCACCACCGGCACGGCGATCAGCAGACCGACCAGGGCCCGCTTGAACAGCACCACCGCGTCCTGCAGCTGACCGAGCTCACGCCGGTCGTAGAGCCGGATCTGCGCGAAGTCCTCGGGCAGCGACACCCCGAGCGCCTTCTCGATCCGCTCGTGCAGCCCCGGCGGGACCTCGCCCGAGGTCAGCGTCGGCAGATCGAGCTTCTTGCCGAAGAGGCTGGGGAGTTGGTCCTCCAGCGAGTTCAGCACGTTGTTGACCATCGGCAGCAGATTGAGCGTGACCGTGTCGCCGCGCACACGCACGTTCTCGTTGCTCTTCTCCAGGACGGCGACGATCCGCTCGTGCGCGAACCGGTTCGTCGCCCGCCACAGCTCCTGGAACCGGTCGTCGGCGAGCAGCTTGGAGATCGACTTCTGCATGAAGTCGTGCACGGCCCCGGTGACCGGCGCCGCGAGGAACGTCGCACGGGGCGGCAGCGCATCGGCCAGTCGCTGCCGCACGTCCACCTGGTCGAAGATCTCGTTCGTCAGGTACGTGGAGACCGCAGCGTTCACCTTCGGGTCCTCGGGCAGCGGTCCCACGGTCGCGATCCACCGGTCCGTGTTCAGCGTCGTCCGCGAGCCCCACACGCCCACGACCGACGTCACCGCGAGGATCGCGACCAGTGCCACCAGCACCGCCGCGACGGCCCGGCGCAACGTCAACAGGCGGACCCTGCGCCGCTGTTCGGCCCCGGCCCGGTCCCGCAGCCGCTCGACCTCCGCCCGCAGCCGCACCAGCTCGGACGCTTCAGCACCGCCCGGGGCGGGGGCCTGCTCGGCCCGGCCCGGCGTCTGTTCGTCGCTCATGGGCCCACGGTGCTGGCGCCCGCCGCCGCTTCCCTCACCTGCGGCGGGTGACGCGGCACGACCGGCCCGACGCTGTGATGCCCCTGTGCGGGCGGAGGTTCCGCCGAAGGGAGGCACCATGGCCGGAATCGGACCGGTACAACTCCTCGTGGTCGAGTTCGGCCCCGAAGCCAAGCTGGAGGGGCGGATCGTCGAGGAACTGGCGGTCCTGGAGGCGAACGAGCAGATCCGCGTGCTCGACATGCTGTTCCTCAGCAAGGAACCGGGCGGCGACCTGTTCACCCTCGACTACCAGGCCGAGGGCATGGGCGACACGGTCGCCGCGCTGCTCGGCATCCCGGGCGAGCGGGTGCACGCGGCCCAGGAGGCGATGCCGAGCCTCTCCGAGGGCAACGCCTTCGGTCTGTCCCTGCCCGAGATCCGGCAGATGGCCGAGTCCCTCGATCCGGGCACCTCGGCGGCCTTCGTGCTCCTCGAGCACGTCTGGGCGAAGTACCTGCGCACCGCGATCCGTGACGCGGGCGGAGTGCCCGTCGCGGAGGGCTTCCTCACCGAAGAGGCGCTGGAGCCCGCCGCCGCCGAGATCGCCCGGGCCGCCCGGCAGGCAGGCGAACCGGTCGCGAATGGAGACCACCCGGACCCGAAATCCCGTCACCACCGCAGGAGGACCTGATGGCCGAACTCGTCGTACTCGGATTCTCGGACAAGGAGAAGGCGGAAGGGGTGCTGCGCCTGTCCAAGGAACTCTCCCGCCAGGAACTCCTCGACCTGGAGGACGCCGCCCTCGCCTGGCGCACCATGGACGGCAAGATCCACGTCCGGCAGACGTACAGCCCGACGGCCACCGGCGCGGCCGGCGGCGCCCTGTGGGGCTCGCTGTTCGGCCTGCTCTTCCTGATGCCCGTGTTCGGTGCCGCGGTGGGCGCCGCGACCGGAGCCGTCGCCGGCAAGCTCACCGACGTCGGCATCAACGACTCCTTCGTCAAGGAGATCGCGCACACCCTGGAACCCGGCCACGCCGCCGTCTTCGCCCTCGTCCGCCGCTCCACCCCCGACCGGGTCAGGGACGCCGTGCGCCCCTTCCACCCCACCGTGCTCCGCACCTCCCTCACCAAGGACCGTGAGGAGGAGCTGGTCGAGGCCCTGCGGCCCAGCTGAGCCGACCGGGACACGGCCCGCCGCACCCCCGCAGGAACCCCGACCGGACACGGGCTCGCGCGCCCGCCCCGACGCGCCGTCGCACGCCGGAACTTCACCCGGGTGAGATGGCCGGCGAGGCGGGCGCCGGGCCGTGCCGGGCGGCGCACACTGGCCCGTGCCGCGTCACTGTGCGCCGAGAGCGAGGTGTCGTCCATGGCCGGAGGACCACTCAGCAGCGGGGTCAACGGCGAGGACCGTGGGGCCGGCGGCGGCGTTCCCGAGCTGCCCGGCTGGCTGGTCCCCAGGCCCCGCCTCACCGACCGGCTCGCCCGCGGCGCCCGCGGACCGCTGACCGTCGTGGTGGGGCCCGTCGGTGCGGGCAAGACCGCGCTCGCCCTGGAATGGGCGCACACCCGCCGCCCGCCCGGACCCCTCGCCTGGGTCTCCTGCGACGGCCGGGCCGAGCAGCCCCAGGTGTTCTGGCCGCGGGTGACGCACGCGCTGCGGGCCGCCGCGGTCGACCTGCCGGAATCCGTCGCGGCGGGGGAGGGCCCGCTCTTCGTGGCCGCGCTCGCCGCCGCCCTCAACGCCCGCGACGAACCGGTGGTGCTGGTCCTCGACGACTTCCAGCCCGCCCCCAACTCGGCCCTGGCGGAAGGCGTCACCAGCCTGCTGCGGCACACCTGCGGACTGCTGCGCCTGGTGGTCCTCGCCCGCCGCGACCCGCCCCTGCACCTGCACCGCGGGCGACTGACCAGCGACCTCACCGAACTGCGCACCGCCGACCTCGCGTTCGACGACCGGGAGGCCGCCGCCCTGCTCGCCCAGCACGGCATCGACGTGCCCCGGCAGACCGTGAGCACCCTGCGCCGCCGCACCGACGGCTGGGCCGCGGGGCTGCGGCTCGCCGCGATGTCCATGGAGAAGCACGGCGACCCCGACCGGTTCGTGACCCGGTTCGCCGGCGACGACGAGGCCGTCGCCAGCTACCTCGTCGAGGAGGTGCTCGACGTGCAGCCGCCCGGCATGCGCCGGCTGCTGCTCACCACGAGCGTCCTCGACCGGGTCAACGCCGAACTCGCCGCCGAGCTCTGCGACGAGGACGCCGGCCGGCACTTCGCCGCGCTCGTCCGCGAGAACTCGTTCCTGCAGCCCGTCGGCCACGGCTGGTACCGCTGCCACCAGATGTTCGCCGACGTCCTGCGGATGTGCCTGCGCCACGAGGCCCCCGGACTCGTCGCCCCGCTGCACCGCAGGGCCGCCGACTGGCTCGACGAACACGGTCAACTCGCCGACGCCGTACGCCACTTGCTGGCCGCCGACCACTGGGACCAGGCGGCAAGGCTGATCGTGCACCGGCTCGCCGTCGGCCGGGTCATCGGCGTGACCCGGGCCCGGCTGCCCGCCGAGCTCACCCGCGCCAGGACCGAGGCCCTGCCCGACGAACCCGAACCGGTGCTGCTCGCCGCCGCCGCGGCCCACGCGCGCCACGACGACCAGGTGTGTGCTCATCACCTGGAGCGAGCGGCCCTCCTCGTCGATCGACTGCCGCCCGGCGAGGAGGACCGTGCCGCCCGCTGCCGCCTCGCGCACGCCGAGATCCGGATGGAGCGGCTGCGCACCCGCGACGCCAAGGCGGCCCGCGCCGCCGCCGCCGACGCGGAGGCGGCCGGACCGCGATTACCGCACGGCGCCCTGGCGCAGTGCCCCGAGATCCCCGCGCTCACCCTGACCGTCCGAGGCGGCGACGAACTGCGCGCCGGCTGCCTCAAGGCCGCCGAGAGCTCCCTCACCGGTGGCCTCAAGGCGGCGGGGGCCGCGGGCAACGGTGCGCTGCGCCGGGACTGCCTGGTCGAACTCGCCCTGCTGGAGGCGCTGCGCGGCCGGTTCCGGGCGGCCGACGAACTCACCGGACTCGCCACCCAGCCGCCGCTGCCCGCCTGGACCGCCACCGAACCGGCCCGCGCCACCCTGCACCTGGTGCGCGCCTGGGTGGAGCTGGCCCGCGGCGACATCCGGCGGGCCCGGCACGAACTGGCGCGCAGCGACGCCGTGTTGCGGGTCCTGCCCGATCCGTTCGTCACCGCGGTCGGCGCCCTGGTGGCGGGCCTGGCCTGCGCGGCGGAGCGCGGCGACGGGCCGGCCGCACCGATCGGCGCCGTGTCCGCCCGGCTGCCCCGGTCCGTGCTGCGGTCGGTGGAACCGGCGTGCGCCGCGCTGCTGCGCCCGGGCCGCGCGGGTCGCCTCCCGGCGGGCGCGGCGGTCGAGCAGCTCCAGCGGACGGCGGCCCCGGCCGAGCGGCTCAGCGTCCGCGAACGTGACGTGCTCGACCGGCTGGCGCAGATGATGACCACCGAGGAGATCGCCGAGGAGCTCTACCTCTCGGTCAACACCGTGAAGACCCACCTCAAGAGCGTCTACCGGAAACTCGCCGTCTCCCGGCGCTCGGCCGCCGTGCGGCGGGCCCGCGAACTCCAGCTCCTGTGAGGGCGGTCGCGGCCGCCGTCAGCCGCCGTCAGCAGTCGTCAGATGACTCCGGGACTCACACCAGACCCAACTCCCGTGCCCGGTTCACGGCTTCGGCCCGCGACCGTGCGCCCAGCTTGCGATAGACGGCGCGGGCATGACTCTTGACCGTGTTGTACGAGACGTACATGCCGTCGGCGATCTGGCGCAGCGGCACCTCCTCCTGCAGCTGGCGCAGCACCGCCAACTGACGGCCGGTCAACGGCTCGTGGGGCGGCGCGCCGCGCGCGGTCCCGTCGTGCGGCACCGCGGGCACCGAGGCGAGGACGGCCGACGCCTCGTGCACCAGGGCGCCCGCGCTGCGTGGATCGGCCACGTCGCCCGCGATCTCCACGAGGACGCCCGCGACCCACACCAGACACGTGGTGACGGCCGCGTCCGGCGCCGCCGGTTCCCGGGCGAGCGCGTGCAGCCGCCCGCGCAGCGCGGACACGCGCACCCCCCTCGCGAGGTCGGCGTCCACCGGCGCGCACAGCACTGTGGTCATGCCCCTCACCTCCCCTTGTGCAGGGCATCACCCCTCCACGGTGGCGGCTGCCCGATGCCTGCGGAAGGGGTCCGTCGGCCTGATTCTTGGGAGAGGCTTTGCCCTGTGGGTCTGCCCGTGCGCCCGCCACGGCAGGCGTCAGGCCGGACTCCCGCCGCCGTGCCCGGCCGGCAGGCGGCGCACCTCCAGGAGTTCGAGTCCGAGCGCCTGGATGCGATCGAGGATCCCGTACAGGGCCGCCTGGTCGAGCCGGGTGCCGAGCAGCACCGTCTCCGCCGGGCGCAGCACCATCGTCAGCTCGCCGAACGCGGTGCGGTACGCCTCGCCGATCCTGCCCCGTACCCGGATCTCGAAGTCGGCGCCGCCGGACGGCGTCCCGCCCGGACCGGCCTCCGGGCCCGACTGTGCCCCGCCCATGGCGTCACCTCCTGTGCGACGACCTGGCCTCGCCCCCATTCTCCCGGCAGCACGGCGGAGGGCATCACCTGAGCCGGGTGACGGCGCGTGGCTCACCGCTCATCCGCTGCGGGTGAACCGGTGTGCCGCGCCAGGGCGGGATGCTCCGGTCCGATCGATGAGGAGGACCGAGAGATGGCCGAACACCAGACCTCGCCGGGTACCGTGCGGCCCGGCACGCCCGAAGCACCGCCCCACGTCAGCGCGGTCGCTGTCACCGGCGTCGTCTTCGGCGCGTGCGTGATGGGCATCGTCGGCGCGTTCCACGCGATCGCGGGACTCTCCGCGATCCTCAACGAAAACTTCTACCAGCAGCAGAACGACTACCCGTTCGACTTCGACGTGAACGGCCGCGGCTGGGTCCAGCTGATCTCCGGCGTGCTGATGGTCGCGGCGGCGTGCGCCCTGTTCACCGGCCGCACCTGGGCCCGGATCGTCGGTATCGTCTTCGCCGGGCTCAGCGCGATCGAGAACTTCCTGTTCACGCCGTACTACCCGGTGTGGGCGGCCATCATCATCGTCCTCGACGTCCTGGTGATCTGGTCGCTGACCGTGTACGGGAAGCCGCAGGCGCAGAAGGTCTACGGGGCGTAGCCGCGGCCCCGGCCGGTCGCCCGCTCAGTGCCGGAAGGGCAGCCCGAGCAGCAGGACCTGGCGCCAGTCGAGCCGCGGGCGTTCGCGGTACGTGCCCGGGCGCCGCCGGGGCACCAGCACCCGCAGCGCCCCCGGCCGCACCTCGCAGCGCACCGGCACGGGCAGCCGCATGGCCTCCCCGTCCACGCCGACCGGGATGTGCTCCTGGCCGGCGTCGACGACCACCGAGACCGCGGTCGCCCGGGTCAGTCCGGTGGACCGGCTGCCCCGCAGCAGGCCGGCCGCCTGGGCGGCGCTCGTCACCCGCACCCCGATGCAGCCGAGCACCCCGCCGTCGATCCGGCTGCGGCGGCCGAGGCCCGCGATGTCGTCGGCGGCGTACGGGTTGTTGCTCACCAGCAGCGCCTGCGGATCCGTGAACTCCTGGTCCCCGGCGCGTGCGGTGAGCCCGGCGTCGCGGTGCCGCTCCAGCAGGTCGGGCAGCAGGCGCAGGGTCGTACGGGTCTTGTCGTCGCGGTAGGCGGGACTCTGCACCACCTCGGCGTACGCGCCGAACGACACGTTGTTCACGAACGGCCGCCCGCCGGCCCGGCCGAGGTCCACCCGCAGCTCCACGCCGTCGCGCAGGGCGTCCAGCGCGGTGGAGGGGTCGTCCCGGTCCAGGCCGAGGTCCAGGGCGAAGTGGTTCCGGGTGCCCGCGGGGATCACCAGGAACGGCAGGTCGTGGTCGGCGGCCACCTCGGCCACCAGGGCCTGGGTGCCGTCGCCGCCCGCGACGCCGAGCAGATCGGCGCCCTCCGCCGCGCAGGTGGCGGCCAGCTTCGTCACGTCGGTCTCGCCCGGTCCCTCCAGGAGCACGACGTCGGCGCCCAACTCCCGGGCACGGTCGGCCAGGTGGAACTGCCCCACCTTGCCGCCGCCCGACCGCGGATTCATGATCAGCACCGGGCGGCGGAACACGGGCGGCGCCGTCTCCGGCATCGTCGGGGCGACGGAACCGCGGGCGAGCGCCGCACGGCCCGCGCCGGCCGACAGGACCAGCAGGGCGCCGGACACCAGGGCCACCCACAGCAGCCGGGCCCGGCCGAACTCCACCAGCACCCAGACCGGTGCGGCGAGTGCGAGCAGGGCCGCGAGGAACCGCGGCAGCCCCCTCCTGCTCAGCACCCACCACACCGCGACGACCGTGACCACGAGGCCCAGCAGTCCCGCGCCGAGCAGCGCGAACGTGCGCAGCCCGGCGAACACGCCCAGGACGAGCACCGCCGCGACCGCGGCCGCCAGGGAGGCCCGGGCCAGCAGGCGCTGCCCGGGCGCATCCGTCCGCCCGGCCGGTCCGGGCCGACCGGGGATCAGGGGTTCCATACGGCTCAGTCTGCGGTCTCCCGGCCCGCCCGGCCTCACCCCTGGCAGGCGACCTCACACCGGCGGGGTGACGCCCGGACGCCGCCGCCGCGCTGCCATGCACCCAGCACTCCGCGCCGGAAGGGAGCGGCCATGACCGAGACCACGCACCACCACCGAACGCCCCAGGAGCGGGCGGCCAGGGGACGCGCCGCCCGCGCCGGCGTCCCGCGCTCCGCCCACGCCGAGTTCGCGCCCCCCGCGGACCGGCCCGACCCGGTCGACGTACTGGAGGACCAGTCGGCGACCCGGCTCACCGAGCTGGTGCCGATCCGCTACGGGCGGATGCTCGAATCCCCGTTCCGGTTCTACCGGGGCGCGGCCGCGATCATGGCGGGCGATCTGGCCGGCACCCCGGACAGCGGACTGCGGGCCCAACTGTGCGGCGACGCGCACATGTTGAACTTCCGGCTGCTCGCCTCGCCGGAGCGGCACCTGATGTTCGACGTGAACGACTTCGACGAGACCCTGCCGGGCCCCTGGGAGTGGGACGTCAAACGGCTCGCGGCCAGCCTGGCGATCGCCGGGCGCGGCAACGGGTTCCGCACGTCGGAGCGGGCGGCCGTGGTGAGCGGCACCGTCCGCGCGTACCGCCGGTGGATGGCGCGGTTCGCCCGGATGCGCACGCTCGACGTCTGGCACGCGCGGATCGACGCGGACGACCTGTACCGGCTGCTCTCCGCCCGGCTCGACACGAAGGTGCGGCGGCGGGTGACGCGCACCATGGGCAAGGCCCGCACCCGCGACCACCTTCAGGCGCTTGGGAAGCTCGCCCACGTCGTGGACGGCACCCTGCGCATCGCCGCCGACCCGCCCCTGATCTCTCCGCTGGACACCCTGATGCCGGGCGTCGAGCGCAAGCAACTGGAGGACCAGCTGCGGGACCTGATCGAGCGGTACGCCCGCACGCTGCCCGCCGACCGGCGGACGCTGCTCGCCCAGTACCGGGTCGTCGACATGGCGCGCAAGGTCGTCGGGGTGGGCAGCGTCGGCACCCGCTGCTGGATCGTCCTGCTGCTCGGCAGGGACGACGCCGACCCGCTGCTGCTGCAGGCGAAGGAGGCCCAGGAGTCGGTGCTCGCGCGGTACGCGGGCCGGGCCGAGCACAGCAACCAGGGGGAGCGGGTGGTCGCCGGACAGCGGCTGATGCAGGCGACCAGTGACATGTTCCTCGGCTGGGAGCGCACCGAGGGGCTCGACGGACGCCAACGTGATTTCTACGTACGCCAGTTGAGGGACTGGAAGGCGATCCCGCAGGCCGATCTGATGACCCCGGAGGTGATGCGCCTGTTCGGGCGGGTCTGCGGCGCGTCCCTGGCCCGCTCCCACGCACGCTCCGGCGACCGGATCGCCATCGCCGCCTACCTGGGCCGCGCCGACACCTTCGACCGGGCCCTCGTCCGCTTCGCGGAGGCGTACGCCGACCAGAACGAGCGGGACCGCGCGGCGCTGGCCGCCGCGGTGAAGTCGGGCCGGGTGAGCGCCGCGCAGGCGGAGCCGCCGTCACGGTGACGCCGGGTCCGCCCCGCCGAGCCGGCGCCGCAGGAACTCCTCCTGGGCGAGCGTGCGGCCGACGGCGATGCCGAACACGACGATGGTGAAGTACACGATGAGCCAGGACAGCACGGTGAACACCGGACCCAGCGCCCCGTACCGCTCCACGCTCATCCGCAGCGTCCGCGGCAGCCAGAGACCGGACACCGCGGAGAACACGACTCCGCCCACACCGGTCAGCACGGCGCCCGGCAGCAGCGGCAGCCACCGAACGCGGCCGACGAGCAGCAGGTGCTGGGTCCACCACCACAGCAGCACCGCGCCGGCCGTCTGCAGCGGGATGCCCAGGACGGCTCCGGCACCGAACGCCTGGTGCAGGGCGCCCTGCACCACCAGCACCACGATCCACACGAGCAGCCACGCGGCCCATCGCCACGCCACCAGCCGTACGGCGGACCGCGGCAGGTCCCAGGCGCGCTCGCACAGCCGCTGCAGCGCGCGGGTGAAGGCGGTGGCGGACAGCAGGGCGACCAGCACGCCCACCGCGCCCCAGCTGTGCAGGACGGTGTCCTCGCCGCCGGTCATCGCCTCGGCCTGGGCCACCACCGGCCCGACCGAACCGATCAACGAGCGCAGCGAGCGCAGCAGTTCACGCCGGACCGCGTCGGGGAAGAACGACGCCACGGCGATGAGCATCGGCAGCGCCGCCAGGAACGCCTGGGCGGCGAGCCGTGTCGCCATGTCGAGGATGCTGACGTGGGCCAGCTGGCGGAGGGCCCGCCCGGTCAGCGGCCCCAGGACCCCGGCGATCGCCATGACGCGGACCTCCCCGGCCAGGCACGGCATGAGGTCCCCACCCTCACCCACCCGGCCACGGCCCACGTCCCCCACGACGGGTGACGGAGGCGTCCGGCTCCTGACCGCGACTAGGGCCTGTCTCCCAGATCCCTCCTGCCCCGCGACGCCTGGCACGCGCTCTCGCCGCACCGGGCGCAAGGCCAAGTACATCCAGTACGAGGCCTTGAGCCCGGCCCTCCCCCAGCCTTCGGCCGGGGGGACCCCCTGAGAGCACGCACCAGACGCCGCGGGGCCCGCCCTTCGGGCGGACGGAGGGATCTGGGAGACAGGCCCTAGTCGGCCGGCGGCAGTTCCCCGGAGCCGCGGCGGATGAGCCGGGTCGGCAGTTCGATCCGCTCGGGCAGCAGCGTCACCCCGTCCAGCTGCCGGAACAGCCGCTCCGCCGCCGTGCGGCCCAGCTGCGCGGCGTCCTGCGCGACCACGGTCACCCCGGGCCGCAGCAGATCGCCCAGCTCGATGTCGTCGAAGCCCACCAGGGCGACGCTCCGGTCGACCTCGGACAGCACGCGGACCACGGTCACCGTCACCCGGTTGTTGCCCGCGAAGATCGCCGTGACCGGGTCGGGGCCCTGCAGCATCTCCTCGGCCGCCCGCCGCACCCGCTCGGGATCGGTGACGCCCAGCGACATCCAGTGGTCCTCGACCGGTATCCCGGCGTCCTCCATCGCCGCGCGGTAGCCGCGCAGTCGCTCGGCCGCCGTGTGGATGCGCGGCTGGTCGCCGATGAAGCCGATCCGGCGGTGACCGCCCGCGATGAGGTGCGCGACACCGTCCCGCGCGCCGCCGAAGCTGTCGGACAGCACGACGTCCGCGTCGATCTTCCCGGCGGGCCGGTCCACGAAGACCGTCGCTACACCGGCGGCGATCTCCGGCTCCAGGTACCGGTGGTCGTCACCGGCCGGAATCACCACCAGACCGTCGACCCGGCGCGCGCACAGCGCGAGCACCAACTCCTGCTCGCGGTCCGGGTCCTCGGCGCTGGAGCCGTTGATGAGCAGCGCGCCGTGCGCCCGCGCGACCTCCTCGACGGCCCGGCTGAGCGGTCCGTAGAAGGGGTCCGCCAGATCCTCCAGGACCAGACCGATGCTCGCCGTACGTCCCTTGCGCAGCACCCGCGCGCTGTCGTTGCGCCGGAAGCCCAGGGCGGCGATCGCCTCCTGGACGCGCCGCTCGGTGTCCGGCGTGACCCCCGGCTCGCCGTTGACGACGCGGGAGACCGTCTTCAGGCCGACCCCGGCGCGTGCGGCGACGTCCTTCATCGTCGGGCGGTTGCCGTAGCGGTTCTCGGAGCGGCGGGCGGTGCGGTCCACTATGCGATGTCCTGTCCTGTCGTCGTCAGGGTTCATCATGCTGTACCGGCATGTGGCGTCGAGCATAGGGCCTGGACAACGTTGTCAGATGCGGGAGAGACTGTCCATCACTCTCTGCTCTTTTCTAGAGTTGCCCTCTCCGACCTGCCTTTTCCCGACCCGTTTCTCCAGGGGATCTGACACTGATGCACATGGACCTCGTCGCCGCGCTCGACATCGGCGGCACCAAGATCGCCGGCGCCCTGGTGGACGACCGGGGCCGCATCCTGCTGCGGGCGCAGCGCCCGACCCCCGCCCAGGAGGACGGCGACACGGTGATGGGCGCGGTGCAGGAGGTGCTGACCGAGCTCGCGGCCTCCCCGCTGTGGGCCGACGCGCGCGCCGTGGGCATCGGCAGCGCCGGCCCGGTGGACCGCTCGGCGGGCACGGTCAGCCCGGTCAACGTGCCCGGCTGGCGCGACTTCCCGCTGGTCTCGAGGGTCCGCTCGGTGGCCGGCGGCCTGCCGGTCGAGCTCATCGGCGACGGGGTGGCGATGACGGCGGCGGAGCACTGGCAGGGCGCGGCCCGCGGCCATGACAACGCGCTGTGCATGGTGGTGTCGACCGGCGTCGGCGGCGGTCTGATCCTAGGCGGCCAACTGCACCCCGGCCCCACCGGCAACGCGGGACACATCGGCCACATCAGCGTCGACCTCGACGGCGACCTCTGCCCCTGTGGCGCCCGCGGCTGCGTCGAGCGCATCGCGAGCGGTCCGAACATCGCGCGCCGCGCCCTCGCCGACGGCTGGCGCCCGGGCCCGGACGGCGACGAGTCCGCCGCCGCGGTCGCCCGCGCGGCCCGCGCGGGCGACAAGGCGGCCGTCGCCTCCTTCGAGCGTGCCGCCCAGGCGCTGGCGGCCGGCATCGCGGCCACGGCGACCCTCGTCGAGATCGACATCGCGGTGATCGGCGGGGGAGTGGCGAAGGCCGGCGACGTCCTCTTCACGCCACTGCGCCGCGCGCTGCGCGACTACGCCACCCTCTCGTTCGTCCAGCGCCTCACGGTGGCCCCCGCGTCGACCGGCACGGACGCGGGTCTCGTGGGCGCGGCGGCCGCCGCGTTGCGCACCGGCTCCGCCCTGGACGCGGCGCACCCGCAGGCCGTCTGACACGGCGTCGAGCGGCTCACGGAGCCGTCTGGTTCACCTGCGATCTGCCCGGAAGTCATACGCGATTTCCGGGCATCGCGGGCTTCTCCCGCAATGCTTGAAGTGTGGACTGTTGTTCCCCTACTGTCCCAGGAACACAGCGCCCCCACAGCGTTCCCCCACGTGCACGCCGTTACGTCGTCCTCTACATGTGAGGGTCACCGAACCATGCGAGCGCTACTCACCAGCAAAGCCGCCCGGCGCGCCCTGCGCCCCGTCGCCGATCTCATCGACCAGCGCATCGAGCGCCGGGTCGGTCCCCTGAGCAACCGGCAGCGTCCCCTGGAACTCCTGCTCGACGGCACCGGCCGCGGCCCGTCCCGGCTGCCCGCCCAGGTCCATCTCGACCGTCTCGTCGAGGAGTTGGGGCGCGTCACCGGCGACCCGGCCGGCGCCGAGCGCAACGTCGCCCAGGCGTTCCGGCTCCTCATGGCGCTGGAGGCGCTCGGCGTGGGCCGGATCGCCGGCGGCACCATGAACATCTGCGGCAAGCTCTCCGCGGTCCCGCTCCTCGACCCGCCGAACGACGACGTCCTGGAGATCGGCACCCTGTACGGGATGTTCGGCGCGGCCCTGATCCGGATGCTGGAGCGGGCGGGACGCGACCCGCGCCTGACGATCGTCGATCCGCTCGCCGGACTGCAGCTGCAACCGGGGACCACCGAGGGCGCCGACCCGACGGGCGCCCCGGTGCGGGGCGCCGCGGTGCGCACCAACCTGGCCCTCGCGGGGGCGGCGGGCGCCGCGGCCCGGATCCAGCAGGGCTTCTCCGGAGACGCCGAGGTCCGCGCCGCGGTCGCCGACCGCGCCTACGGAGTGATCATCGTCGACGGCGACCACTCCGCACCGGGCGTCGCCGCGGATCTGGCGTGGGCCGAGGAGATCGTGGCGCCCGGCGGCATCGTCGTGCTCGACGACTTCGGACACCCCAAGTGGCCGGGCATCAGGGAGGCGTACGAGAAGCACATGACCGGCGCGACCCGGCTGACGTTCCTCGGTCAGGTCGCCAACTCCGGCTATCTGCGCGCGAGGTGACGCGGCGCGCTGCGGGGAACGCGCCGGGGTCCGGCCCGTTCCCCGCAGGGCAGGGTTCTCGCCGAGTCAGGACTCAGTGACTCAGTGACTCAGTGAATCAGTGACTCGGCGGCTCAGCGGCTCAGTGAATCGGCGACTCAGCAGCTCAGCTGGGCGTCCGCCCAGTCCGCGTGGTCGGAGTCGATCCCGTCACCGCCGTCGGTGACGACGAGGCGGACCATCTGAGCGCCCGTCACATCAGCCGAAAGGTCCTGCGCGGCATCGGCGTTGGTGAGCACACCGGTCGAGGCCACCTTCGCGCCGTCGGCCCAGATCTCGAAGGCGACCGTGCCCTTCGTGTCCTTCTCGTCGTCGACCCCGACCTTCGCGGTGACCCGCTCGCACGCCCGGGCCGTGTAGTAGTCGACGGAGCTCTGGGCGTGTACGCCGAGTCCCTTGGCGTACACCACCGAGTCGATCGTGATCGGGTTCCCGTCGCCCGCCGCGCTCTCGCCGTTGCTGGTGTCGCGCTCGACCGGCCCCCAGCCGTTGGTGGTCGCCAGCCACGGGAGATCGCTCAGCGCGGACGTGCCGGTGGGCGGCGCCGTCGCCACATGGGTCGTCACTGGGACCGTGGTCGTGACCCGGGTGCCCTGCGGCGAGCGGTAGGACGCGCGCAGGGTGAGATCGTACGAGCCGGTGGCGGTGCCCGCGGGGACGGTCACCCGCCACGGCGTCGCGAAGGACTTGCCGCTCGGCACCGCCGGTGCGCTCGTCGGTCCGGCCGCCGCGACCTTCCAGTCCGCTCCGGACGGTCCGGTCAGTGACACGGAGACGTCGCGGGCCGCGTTGCGGCCCAGGTTCGCGAACGTGCTGGAGACCTTCGCGGATCCGCCCGGCTCCATGAACACGCCGTCACCCAGGCCGAGTTCGGCCGCCGGCGGGTAGGACGCCCACTTCGGGTCGGCCGACACCCGCAGCAGCACGGTGCCGTGCGCGGGGACGGTCGCGGCGAGGGTGCCCGCCGAGTTGTAGTTCTTGTGCTGCCACAGGTCGCGGGCCACGTACGCGTCGGCCGCGGGCAGTCCCACCGCCCGCGCGGTCGTCGCGATGCGCTGCGCCGACCCCGTCTCGTTGAACAGGGCGACGGCGCGGCTGCCGTCCTTCATCTCCTTCGACACGACCCAGCGGCCGCCCTCCGACGACACCACGGCACCCTGCTTGCCCAGCGGGTCCTGGTCGACGGCGATCACGTCGTGGTTGGAGAGGATCTCGTACGTCTCGTCGGACGCGGTCCGCAGGTCCGTGCCGATGAGCAGCGGCGACGCCATGATCGACCACATCGAGAAGTGGGTGCGGTACTCGGTGGCCGTCATGCCGCCGTTGCCCACCTCCAGCATGTCCGGGTCGTTCCAGTGGCCGGGTCCGGCGTACTGGTCGAGCGGCAGGTTCTGCTTCATCAGGGACAGCATCGAACCCCAGCTGTCGCTGATGTCACCGGTGGTGCGCCACAGGTGGCCGACGTCGGCGGCCCACTCCCACGGCTTGTTCGAGCCCCACTCGCAGATGCTGTAGACGATGGGGCGGCCGGTGGCGCGCAGGGCGTCGCGCATCGTCGTGTAGCGCTGCTTGGCGTCCACGCCCTGGTTGTTGCAGTTGTCGTACTTGAGGTAGTCGACGCCCCAGTCCGCGAACTGCTGGGCGTCGCTGTACTCGTGACCGAGCGCGCCGGGGAACCCGATGTCGCTGCACGTCTTCGTCCCGGCGCTGGTGTAGATGCCGAGCTTCAGCCCCTTGGAGTGCACGTAGTCGGCGACCGCCTTGATCCCGCCCGGGAACCGGACCGGGTCGGGCACCAGCTTGCCGTTCGCGTCACGGTCCGGCAGCGCCCAGCAGTCGTCCAGGTTCACGTACTGGTAGCCGGCCTCCTTGAGGCCCTTCTCCACGAAGATGTCGGCGATGCCCTTGACCATGGCTTCGTCGAAGTCGGCGCGACAGTGCGTGGAGTTCCAGTTGTTGAAGCCCATCGGCGGGGTCAGGGCGAGACCGTCGTCGAGGGCGGGGGACGGGTCGGCCGGTGCGGCGGCAGAGGCGGGTGGCGCGGCCGCGGGGGCGGCGGCCGCGGAACCGGCGGGCAGTGCCGCGAGGCCGCCGGTGCAGAGCACCCCGACGGCCAGCGCTCCGACGACTCTTCGCCGGACCGTGGCGTCCTTGCGGATGGGGAGACGACGCATCGTCACATTCCTCCGTACTTCCAAGAGATTGGATCACGGCATGTACGTGTCAGTCGTGCGCGTTGACGTTAGGCCGTGTTGAAGTCTGTTGGAAGAGGTCGGAAGGAAGGCGGCGGCAGATGTGCGAAATCTCGTCAAAGCCCTTGACGCATCGGCAAGTTGGCGGTGAAGCCTCAATCGCGCGTTCGGTTGTGTTGGGTTGCGCTGCAAGGGGGCGATCGAACCCGGTCGCCGCTCGGCAGCTCCGCCGAACGGCGCCTCCTCACCGGACATCGGATGTCCCGCCGGAACGCGCCGCGGGTCATTCCTTGACGCGGTGCAGCTGGATCTGTCGGTTGACGAAGAGGTGGACGAAGCCGCAGCGCCAGCAGATCAGGCCCGTGGCGGTCTCGTCCGCCCAGGCCAGGTTGAAGAACTCCCCGCCGGTGCTGTTCAGCTTCACGCCGCGCTCGCGGAAGAGGTCGCCCTTGCACACCTGGCAGCTGATCCACATGTCACCCACGGAAGCCCGCACTGCCTTGGCCATGGCCCCTCCTCGATTGCACCGGATCGTCCGACAGTGCAGTGACCATGCCCCGGACCGACCGAAGTCGATCACGAATTGAGCAAGACCTGAGCAATGAGGATCGAGGCGAGCACCGGTACCCGGTGGCCCGCAGCCGGGGGCCGTATGTGATCAGCCGGCCTCAGGTGCCAGTGCCGCCGCCAGCGTCGGTACCGGTGTCAGTGTGTCGGTGAGCCCGGCCAGCCCGATGATGCGCAGGGTGAGGCGGTGGGGGCAGACCACCGTGACCCGGCCGCCGTGCTCGGCGGCCCGGCGGTTCGCCCGGACCAGCAGCGTGAGGCCCGAGCAGTCGAAGAACGTGGTGGCGGTCAGATCGATCACGACGACGCGGTAGGGCCCCGCCGCCACGGTCTCGACCAGCGCCGCCATCCGGTGCAGCGCCAACAGATCTATCTCGCCGCCGAGTTCGACGACGGCGCAGTCCTCGACCGTCCGCACCACGGGTGCGGGCGCACCGTCTTCGACCCCGGAGAGGTCGGCGAACCGCTCGTGATCGCCGAAGTCGTCGGAGAGGTAGTCCTGCTGGTTGCCCTGTCGCATCGGTCCCCCCGGGCCGAAGCACCGGCCGGCTCCGGAGGGGAGTCGGGCGTGCTGCGTTGCGTCTCGGTGTGCGAACGAATCGGGAGGTCACCGGGGGCTGGGGCGCCTGAGCGGTCACCGTACCGGGAGTGACCGTGTCACGTCGTGCCGTAACGATTCCCGACGAGGGTGCATCACTTGATGGAGTGAATTGGCCGCAAGGGGCTTGACGCGTCAAGGGTGCGTACGTGCGGGAAATCGGTCGACAGGCGGCGCGCGAAGCGCTGAGATGGATCGAGGCCCCTCCCTCCCCACCCGTGCCGCCTTCGCCGCATGCTCCGCGTTCCCTTCGTCCCTTCCGTCCCTCTCATGTCCTTGCAGGAGCAGTCGACTTGACCACAGCGCGTGACCTCGACGTCCGACCCGTCATCGACACCGCGCTCGTCCGGCGACTCGTCGACACCCAGTGCCCGCAGTGGGCGCGGCTCCCGCTCACCGTGCTCGACGAGGCCGGTTCGGACCACGTCATCCACCGGCTCGGGGACGAACTGTCGGTGCGGCTGCCCCGCTTCACCGGCGCCGCGGGACAGGCGGAGAAGGAAGCGGCCTGGCTCCCGCGGCTCGCCCCGGACCTGCCGCTCGCCGTCCCCGTGCCCGTCGCGGTGGGCCGGCCCGCGCTCGGCTACCCCTGGCCGTGGGCGGTTACCCGCTGGCTGGACGGTGAGGTGGCGACCGTGCGGGACCTCGGCGACTCGACGCGGGCCGCCCGTGAACTCGCCGGATTCCTCCGGGCGTTGCAGGCGATCGGTCCCGACGGGGCGGGCAGCGGTGACGGACCCGGATCCCCGCCCGTCCGGGACGGCGTGGGGCTCGCCGCCCGCGACGCGGCGACCAGGGAAGCCATCGGCCGGACCGCCGGCGTCTTCGACGCGCCCGCGATGACCGCCCTGTGGGACCGGGCGCTGTCCGCCCCGGCCCGGCAGGAGCCCCCTGTCTGGTGCCACGGCGACTTCCACACCGGCAATCTGCTCACCGTCGGCGGCCGGCTCTCCGCCGTCATCGACTTCGGCGGATGCGGCCTCGGTGACCCCGCCGTCGACCTGATGGCGGCCTTCACCCTGCTGTCGCCGGTCCCCAGGACCGCCTTCCGCGCCGCGCTGGACGTGGACGACGCGACCTGGCTGCGCGGGCGCGGCTGGGCCCTGTGCACCGGACTCAACGCCTACACGGCGTACGCGGCCACCAGCCCGCGGATCGCCGCGCAGACCACCCGGCAGATCCGCGCCGCGCTGGCCGGCTGAGGACTGACCCGGGCGACGGAGGGTCGCGAGCGCACACCCCGTGTGCGCACATCGCACCCCGTGTGAATCGGATGCCGTCACCTCGCCCGCACACACGCTTCTGCGCTCCGCGCGGCTGCGCTTGACTGCTCACACGGGAACAGCGGGAGGCCGCAAAGAGGCCGGTCGTGGACCGTCGGGCAGCGGTCCGTGCCCCGGCTCACCGGTCCTCCCGCGGTCGCCTCCGGGATCCCCCCGATGCCCGGAGCCGGACGGGTGGTGCCGAGAACCCCGCATCCACCCGGCACGGAGAGCCCGCCTGTCGTGACCTTCCTCGGGCGGCAGGCGGGCGCCGCCCCCTCGCACCGAACGCCTCGGCGGCGATCGTTAGAGTGCCCCGAACCATCGGCCGATGGCTGAATCGGAGAGGGGAACTCCATGACCGCTCGGTCACGGACCCGGGTGTCCGCGTACGCGCTGGCCCGCCGGGACGACCATGTGCTGCTCGCCCGGCTCTCGGACGCCTCGCCGGTGTTCGCGCCGGGGCTGTGGCATCTGCCGGGCGGCGGGATCGACCACGGCGAACAGCCGGTGGAGGCCCTCGCCCGTGAACTGTACGAGGAGACGGGCCTGCGGCTCGTCGACGCCCGCCTGGTCGACAGCCGCGCGTACACCGTCGAACGAGGCGGTGTGCACTGGCACTTGATCGCCCTGTTCTACGCCGTGGAGCTGAAGGGCGACCTGCCCGAGGTCGTCGAGGTGGCGGGCTCGACCGAGGCGGTGGAGTGGATCCCGCTGGCCGAACTCGACGACGCGATGCTGTCCCCGGCCGCGGTGGACGGCCTGCGCCGGATGTGACCGGATCTGATCCGCGACCCCCTCCACGGGCGACGCCCGGACCACGGAACCGGCTCCTCATCAGGGCCTGGTTTCCGTGGCGGGGTGTTGCGGGCAAGCCTCAGGAGGCCGACGAAGAGGGGGAGCCGTGATCGTCTGGGTCAACGGGGCGTCCCGTGCGGGCAAGACCACCGCCGCGCGGGAGCTGATCGACCTGATCCCCCACTGCACGCTCTTCGACCCCGAGGTCATCGACGGCGAGCTGGAGCGGCTGCTGCCGCCCAAGCGGCTCGCCGAGGTGAGCGACCACCAGGACCTGCCGATCTGGCGACGCCTCGTCGTCGACACCGCCGCCGCGCTCCTCGCCGAGCTCGGCGGGGTGCTCGTGGTGCCGATGGGACTGCTGCGCCAGGAGTACCGGGACGAGATCTTCGGGGGTCTCGCCGCCCGGCGGATTCCCGTGTGCCATGTGCTCCTTGCTCCAGGGGAAACGATCCTGCGCGACCGTGATCCGGGAGGCGAGGCGCCCGCGGACATCGAGCCCTACCGTGCCGCACTCGACGGCTGGCTCGCCGCCGACGCCTATCCCGTCGACAACGGAGCCCTGACTCCGCACGAGACCGCTGTCCGGATAGCCGCCGCCGTCCGGGCCGGGGACGCGCCCCTGTGCGACATCGTGCAGACGCCCGAGCCGACTGCCGAGACCGTCGCCGCGGGCGTGCTGCTCTTCGACGAGGAGGGGCGGGTGCTGCTCGTCGACCCGACGTACAAGCCCGGCTGGGAGTTCCCCGGCGGTGTCGTGGAGCCCGGCGAGGCCCCCGCGCGTGCCGGGGTGCGCGAGGTCGCCGAGGAGACCGGCATACAACTCACCGACGTGCCGCGGCTGTTGGTCGTCGACTGGGAGCCGCCCGTGGCGCCCCGCTACGGGGGCCTGCGGCTGCTCTTCGACGGCGGCCGCCTCGACAGCGGCACGGCCAGCCGAGTGGTGCTCCCGGGACCGGAACTGAGGGGCTGGCGGTTCGTCACCGAGGCCGAGGCGGCCGGGCTGCTGCCGCCGGTCCGCTTCGAGCGCCTGCGCTGGGCCCTGCGTGCCCGGGAGCGCGGCGCCGCGCACTACCTGGAGGCCGGAGTGCCGGTCGACCAGTTCAGCTAGTTCAGCTGGTTCTGCCAGTTCACTGGTTCAGGCTGCCGCCGCCCGCAGCGCCGCCGCCGATCCGCCCACCACCGGGCCGCCGTGCCCGAAGCACGCCACGTCGCTGTCCAGGGCGGCGAGCCGGCGGAACGAGGCGAGCGCCTGCTCCCGGTCCAGGTTGAACACGCCGAGGATCACCTGCCCGTCCACCGGCGACACCGCCACGGCGTCCCCCGTGAACAGCACGCCGTGGTCGGGGAGATGGAGCGCGATCGACCCGTCGGTGTGCCCGGGCGCGCCGACCACGTGCGCGCCACCGCCGAGGTCGAGGACGTCGCCGTCCGTCAACTCCCGCACGGGCGAAGGGAATTCGGGATGCTCCGGGGTGGGCGGGAGCTGTGCGAGGGCCTGCGCGTGGATCGGGCGCTCCCAGTCCTCGAAGACCGGGCCGGGGCCCTGCTTCTCGCCCCGCACGAAAGGGGCGTCGAGCCGGTGTGCGTACACTTCGGCACCGCTCAGCCGCGCGAACTCCCCGGCGCCGCCCGCGTGGTCCTCGTGGAAGTGGGTCAGCACGATCCGCCGCACGTCCTGCGGGGCGTGCCCCCAGTCCCGTACGGCCTCCGCGATCGGCTGCCCCGCCCCGGGCGCGCCCGCGTCGATCAGGGTCAACTCGTCGCCGTCGCGCCACAGATAGGCCTGCCCCACCGGGAAGCGCAGCATCCGGAGGCGGGGTGTGACGTCGATGATGTCCGTGGGTGCGTAGGTCGTCATGCCCGCGACCGTACGAGGGTCGCGGGCATGACGTCGTACGTCTTGGCCCAGAGCAGATTCGCCCCGGACCGCGGTCAGTTGGCGGCCGCGTACTTCTGCAGGAACAGCGCCTCGGCGACCGAGAGGCGCTCCAGCTCCTCGGGCGAGACGCTCTCGTTCACCGCGTGGATCTGCGCCTCCGGCTCGCTCAGGCCGATGAGGAGGATCTCCGCGTCGGGGTAGAGCGACGCGAGCGTGTTGCACAGCGGGATCGAGCCGCCCTGGCCCGCGTACTGCATCTCCTGGCCGTCGTAGGCCTCCGCCATCGCGTCCGCCAGCGCGGCGTAGGCGGGGCTCGCGGTGTTCGCGCGGAACGGCTGGCCCTGGCCGACCTGCTCGACCTTGACGCGGGCGCCCCACGGCGTGTGCGCCTCGATGTGCGCCATGAGCAGCTTCGTGGCCTCGGCGGCATCCGTGCCCGGCGGCACCCGCAGGCTCACCAGGGCACGCGCCCCGGCCTGCACGGACGGCGTCGCGCCCACGACCGGCGGGCAGTCGATACCGAGCACGGTCACGGCGGGCCGCGCCCAGATGCGGTCGGCGACCGTGCCCGAGCCGATCAGGCCGACACCGTCGACGACCTTCGCGTCCTTGCGGAACGCCTCCTCGTCGTACTGCAGCCCGTCCCAGGACGCGGCGGAGTCGAGCCCGTCGACCGTCGTCGAACCGTCCTCGGCGCGCAGCGAGTCCAGGACGCGGACCAGGGCGGCCAGCGCGTCGGGGGCCGCCCCGCCGAACTGACCGGAGTGCAGATTGCCTTCCAGGGTGTCGATCTGGACCCGGACCAGCGTCATCCCGCGCAGCGTCGCGGTCGCCGTCGGCAGGCCCACGCGGAAGTTGCCCGCGTCGCCGATCACGATCGTGTCGGCCTTCAAAAGGTCGGGGTGCTGCTCCGCGTACCGCTCCAGGCCGCCGGTGCCCATCTCCTCCGACCCCTCGGCGATGACCTTCACGCCGACCGGCACACCGCCGTTCGCCTTCAGCGCGCGGATCGCCAGCAGGTGCAGCAGGACGCCGCCCTTGCAGTCGGCCGCGCCGCGCCCGTACCAGCGGCCGTCCTCGCGCTCCGTCAGCTCGAACGGGGGCGTCACCCACGCCTCCTCGTCCAGCGGCGGCTGCACGTCGTAGTGCGCGTACAGCAGCACCGTCGGCGCGCCGGCGGGACCGGGCAGGTAGCCGTACACGGACTGCGTGCCGTCCGGGGTGTCGAGCAGGGCGACGTCCTGGAAGCCCTCGGCGCGCAGCGCGTCGGCGACCCAGTTGGCGGCGCCCTCGCTCTCGCTCTTCGGGTACTGCTCGAAGTCCGCCACCGATGTGAAGGCCACCAGCTCGGCCAGCTCCGCCTTGGCGCGGGGCAGCAGGGAGGCGACGGTTCCGGCGATCGGATGCGGCGACATGGGCACGCTCCTCGTGGGTGCGACGTTGTGCAGGGTGTGCTGATGATCCTCCCACAGAGGGTCGCGGCACGGCCCGCCGTAGGATGCCTGGGAAAGGTGCGGCAGGCATCCTCCAAGAGCGCGATTCGGGAGCGGCAGACCATCGTGAGCAGCGAGAACTCGGCGGGCGGCAACGAAGTGAGCGACGAGCGGCCCGGCAGCGTGTGGGACGTCGTCGTGGTGGGCGCCGGTCCCGCCGGGGCGTCCGCGGCGTACGCGGCAGCCGTCGCCGGGCGTCGGGTGCTGCTCCTGGAGAAGGCGGAGTTGCCCCGGTACAAGACGTGCGGCGGCGGCATCATCGGCCCGTCCCGGGACGCGCTGCCGCCGGGCTTTGAGCTGCCGTTCAAGGACCGGATCAACGCGGTGACGTTCTCCCTGAACGGCAAGTACGCCAGGACCCGGCGCTCGCGCAGCATGCTCTTCGGGCTCATCAACCGGCCGGAGTTCGACGCGCAGCTCGTCGAGCACGCCCAGAAGGCGGGCGCCGAACTGCGCACCGGGGTCACGGTCTCGCGCGTCGAGCAGCACGGTTCCGCCGTCCCCGACCGGCGCACGGTCGCGGTGGTCCTGCAGGACGGCGAGACGATCCTGGCGCGGGCCGTGGTCGGCGCCGACGGCAGTGCCAGCCGGATAGGAGCGCACGTCGGGGTCAAGCTCGACCAGGTCGACCTGGGCCTGGAGGCGGAGATCCCGGTTCCGCAGACCGTCGCGGACGACTGGCGCGGCCGGGTCCTCATCGACTGGGGCCCCATCCCCGGCAGTTACGGCTGGGTCTTCCCGAAGGACGACACCCTGACGGTGGGCGTCATCTCGGCCCGGGGCGAAGGGGCCGCCACCAAGCGGTACTTGGAGGACTTCATCGGCCGGCTCGGGCTCGCCGGGTTCGAACCGTCGGTCTCGTCCGGACACCTGACGCGCTGCCGCGCCGACGACTCACCGCTCTCCCGCGGCCGCGTCCTGGTCTGCGGCGACGCGGCCGGTCTGCTGGAGCCGTGGACCCGGGAGGGCATCTCGTTCGCGCTGAGGTCCGGGCGGCTCGCGGGGGAGTGGGCGGTGCGCGTCGCCGAGTCGCACGACGCGGTGGACGCCCGCCGGCAGGCGCTGAACTACGCGTTCGCCATCAAGGCCGGGCTCGGCGTCGAGATGGCCGTCGGCAAGCGGATGCTGACCGTCTTCGAGCGCAAGCCGGGCCTGCTGCACACGGCGATCACCGGCTTCCGGCCCGCGTGGAACGCGTTCGCGAAGATCACCCGGGGTTCGTCGTCCCTCGGGGAGCTGGTGCGGACGCATCCGATGGCGGGGCGCGCGCTGTCGCGGTTCGACCGCCAGGGGGACGACGCCGTCAGCTCTTGAGCGTCACGCGGAAGACCGGGTGGTCGGGGGCGATGCGGCGCAGCTCCTCGTCGGAGGAGTCGGGGCCGACGCCGTTGAAGAACACGCCCACCTCGGCCTTCCAGCGCTTGAGGTAGGCGCGGAGCAGGGCCGGCTTGTCGTCGTCCTGGATCTCGGTGGCGGTGAACTCGTCGACGCGCTTGCCGAGGCGCAGTTCCCCGCCGCCCGCGGCCCGCATGTTGTGCGTCCACTGCACGTGCCCGCGGGGCGCGACGATGTACTGCTCCCCGGACACCGTGAGGAGATTGACCGGGGTGGTGCGCCAGGCGCCGCTCTTGCGGCCGCGGACGGCCAGCACCCGGGAGCCCCAGACGCTGAGGCCCCGGCGGGTCAGCCAGGCCACCGAACGGTTCAGCACGTTGACGGTGAACCAGCCGGGCTTCTGCACGTGCGGGGTCGACGCGGACATCGTGTCCTCCAGGAAATGGTGAGCAGTGCTCTCGCTTGAGAGCAGTCTGCACCCGATGGGTGATCCATAGCAAGAGCGCTGCTCTCTTTTTTGTTCGCCGCTCCTGAATGTGTGCACCGATCCTCTCTCGTGGGACACTGACCCGCATGAGTACGAGCCGCAGCACGCGACCCAGCGCCGTGCAAGGAGCCCGCGCCCGTGCGCGACAGGAGATCACCGTCGCCATCAAGGACGAGGCACGCAGACAGCTGGCCGACGACGGCGCGGCCAAGCTCTCGCTGCGCGCCGTCGCCCGCGAACTCGGCATGGTCTCCTCGGCCCTGTACCGCTATTTCCCCAGCCGCGACGACCTGCTGACCGCGCTCATCATCGACGCGTACGACTCGCTCGGCGAGGCCGCCGAGCGCGCGGACGCCGACCGGACCGCGACCGCCCCGCCGCCCTCACCCGTCGAGCGCTGGGTCACGGTGTGCGAGGCGGTCCGCGCATGGGCCCTGGCGCACCCCCACGAGTACGCCCTCATCTACGGCTCGCCGGTGCCCGGCTACACCGCGCCGACGACCACGGTCCCGGCCGCCGCCCGCGTCGGCCTGCTGCTCATCGGCATCGTCCGGGACGCGCACGGGACGCGCGGCCTCGCCCTGACGCCGCTGCCCGACGCGCTGCGCGCCGAGGCCGGACGGATCGCCGCCGACATCGCGTCCGATCTGCCGCTCGAGGTGGTGGCCGCGCTCGTCGCCGCGTGGGCCCAGCTGTTCGGACTCGTCGGCTTCGAGGTGTTCGGTCAGTTCAACCGGGTCGTCGAGGACCGGGCCGCCTTCTTCGCGTACGCCGCGACCGGACTCGCCCACACGGTCGGCCTGCTGCCGGCTCCTCCCGCGAAGTGACGCCCGGCCCCGAACCGGCGAACGACCGGCGCGGTCACGGGGCTAACCCCCGTACGGGACGCCGGGCACCGGGGCGTCCCGTACTCGCCCGTACTCCACGGGGAGTACGGGTGATCACCTCGCCCGGCTGACGCTCACGAGGGCCCGTGGCCCTTAGCGTGGCGGCATGGACGAGCAGCGAGTGCGGGGCGGCCCCCCATGGACGCGGCAGGGGCCGCCGTGGTGGAGCCAGGGGCCCGCGTGGTGGAACCGGGGCGGTGACAGCCGCTGGCCGTGGCGGTCGACGGTGCTGGTCACCGCGTTCGTGCTGCTCGGCTCGAACTTCGCCGCGCACGGTCAGGACGAACGCGCCGCCCTCGACGTCTTCGCCCGGCTGCTGCTGCTCGCCGGCGGCGCGCTGCTGCTCTGGCGCAAGCGGTACCCGGTGGCCGTCGCGTACGGGACGGCGCTGTGCGCGACGGTGTACCTGGGCGCCGGATACCCGTACGGGCCGGTGTTCATCACCGTGGCCCTGGGCTGCTTCGCGGCGATCCTCGCCGGCCGCCGGTGGGCCGCGTGGGGGGCCGTCGGGCTCTTCTGGGTCGGGCACGTCGTCATCTCGCACTGGCTCTACCGGTACCTGCCGCCGTCGGGCGACGGCCCGGCGGCCTGGGGACAGGAGGGGTTCGTCGCGGCGTGGGTGCTCGCCGTCGTCGCGATCGCCGAGCTGGCCCGGGTGCGGCGCGAGCAGTGGGAGCAGGCGCGCGCCGAGCGGGAGCGGGCCGCCAGGCGGCGGGCCGACGAGGAGCGGCTGCGCATCGCCAGGGAACTGCACGACGTGCTGGCGCACTCCATCTCCGTCATCAACGTGCAGGCGGGCGTCGGCCTCGCGCTGCTCGACTCCGACCCGGAGCAGGCGCGGACGGCACTGACCACGATCAAGGCCGCCAGCAAGGAGGCGCTGGGCGAGGTGCGGCAGGTGCTGGACACCCTGCGGGCGCCCGGGGACGCGCCGCGCGCCCCGGCGCCCGGTCTCGACCGGCTGCCGGAGCTCGTCGAGCAGGCGTCGGGGGCCGGCCTCACCGTCGACGTGACGACGGACGGGGAGCGGGTGGACCTGCCGCCGGGCGCCGACCTCGCCGCGTTCCGCATCGTGCAGGAGGCGCTCACGAACGTCGTACGGCACTCCGGGTCGCGCGCGGCGCGGGTCCTGCTGCGCTACGGGAAGGGCCTGCTGACCGTCACCGTGGACGACGACGGACCCGCGAGCCGGACCGAGGCAGGCGGCAGCGGCAACGGACTCGCGGGAATGCGGGAGCGCGCCGCCGCGCTCGGTGGCACGATCGAGGCGGGCCCGCGCCCCGACGGCGGCTTCCGGGTCGTCGCCGAACTGCCGCTCACCGCCCGGGCGGCAGCGCCCGCACCGTCTCCGGAGGACCCCCGTTGATCCGCGTACTGCTCGCCGACGACCAGTCGCTCGTCCGCGCCGGGTTCAAGGCGCTCCTCGACGCACAGTCCGACATCGAGGTCGTGGGCGAGGCCGCGGACGGCGAGGAGGCAGTGCGCCTGGTGCGCGAACTGCGGCCCGACGTCGTCCTGATGGACATCCGGATGCCGCTCCTGGACGGACTCGCGGCGACCCGCAGGATCGGCGAGGAGCCCGACCTGGCGGAGGTGAAGGTGGTCATGCTGACCACCTTCGAGCTCGACGAGTACGTCTTCGAGGCGATCCGCTCCGGTGCCTCGGGCTTCCTGGTCAAGGACACCGAGCCGGACGAACTGCTGCGCGCCGTCCGCGCGGTGGTGCACGGCGACGCGCTCCTCTCGCCGGGGGTGACCCGGCGCCTGATCGGGGAGTTCGCGGCGCGTTCCAAGGAGCCCGCGGCCGCCGCGTCGCTGTCCCGGCTGACCGAGCGGGAGCGCGAGGTGATGGCGCTCGTCGGCATCGGGCTGTCCAACGAGGAGATCGCCCGCCGCCTCGTCGTCAGCCCGCTCACCGCGAAGACCCACGTGAGCCGCACGATGGTGAAGCTGGGCGCCCGCGACCGGGCGCAACTGGTCGTCCTGGCCTACGAGTCGGGCCTGGTGCGGCCCGGCTGGCTCGGCTGAGCCGGCCCTAGTCGGACGACCCGCGCCGCCCGAACTGCCAGAGCACCTGTGCCGTCCGCGCGACGAACAGCACGGCCGCCGTGCTGCCCGCCGCCACGAGCAGCGCCCTGCTCGCCGTGTCCGACATCGTTCCGGCCAGTACCGGCAGGGCGATCAGTGCGAACGCGCCACCGGCGAGCAGCGTCGCGGTGAAGAGCGCGAAGCCGATCTCGACGGTCATCGCGTCCCGTTCGGCCTGTGTCCTGCGTGTCGGCGTCGTGGTCATGGCGGCCCCCGTGGCTGTCGTTCGGTCGTGCGGACGATTCTCGCAAACGCGGGCCCCGTGGGCGACGTGGTTCGACACGTCGTCCACGGGGCCCGTCCCCCGAACCGCGGTGCCGGATCAGTCCCGCACCGCGACCCGCTCCTCGTCGGCCTCCGTCTGCACCGACTTCACGACGACGATCGTGTCCTGGGTGCGGGGCGTGCGCAGACCGGTGAGGGTGATCAGCAGGCCCGCCAGGGCGACCGCCGTGACGACGACGAGCCCGGGCCGGAAGCTGTCAAGGACCGCCTGCGGCGAGGCGTCCGCCGGGGCGCCCGCGGTCACCACGGCCGTCACGACGGCGAGGAAGATGGCGCCGCCGACCTGCACGGACGTGTTGAGCAGGCCCGAGACCATGCCCTGCTCGTCGTCGTGCACGCCGTTCGTGGCCTGGATGTTGAGCGAGGGGAAGACCAGGGCGCAGGCCCCGCCGATGAGCAGCATCGTGGGCAGGATGACGGCCGCGTAGACCGGATCGAGGTTGATGCGGAGGAAGAGCGCGTAGCCGACGACCATCAGCGTGAAGCCGGCGGCGATCACCCGGGGCGTGCCGAAGCGGTCCACGATCGCGCCGACCTTCGTCGACGACAGCGCCACGAGCGCGCCCGCCGGAAGGAAGGCGAGCGCCATGCTCAGCGCCGACCAGCCGAGCAGCGACTGGAGGTAGAGCGTCGCCAGGAACTGGAAGCTGACGTACGAGCCGAAGAAGGTCATCGCGCCGAGCTGGGCGCGGATCTGGGACCCGGAGCGCAGGACGCCGAGCCGGATCAGCGGGCCGGGCGAGCGGCGCTCGATGCGGACGAAGACGACGAGCAGGACGGCGACGGCCAGGAAGGAGAGCAGGGTGCGGGCCGAGCCCCAGCCGGCCTCCGGTGCCTGGACCACGGTGAAGACGAGGAGCAGCATCGACAGGGTGCCGGTGACGGCGCCGGGGATGTCGTAGCCGCGGTGGTTCTCCTCCTTGGCGCTGTGCGGGATCAGCTTGAGGCCGAGCAGCAGTGCGATCACCGCGATGGGCGCGGGCAGCAGCATCGTCAGGCGCCAGCTCGCCTCCGTCAGCAGGCCGGAGAGGACGAGGCCCATGGAGAAGCCGGTGGCGGCGCAGGTGGTGTAGATGGACAGGGCGCGGTTGCGGACCGGGCCCTCGGCGAACGTGGTCGTGATGATGGACAGGCCCGCGGGCGCGGTGAACGCGGCGCTCAGCCCCTTGATGAAGCGGCTCGCGATGAGCAGCGGACCGGAGTCGACGAGCCCGCCGAGCAGCGAGGCGAGGGCGAAGACGCCGAGCGCGATGAGGAAGACGCGGCGCCGGCCGAGCAGGTCGGCCGCGCGGCCGCCGAGGAGCAGCAGCCCGCCGTAGCCGAGGATGTAGCCGCTGACGACCCATTGCAGGGTCGAGGTCGACAGGCCGAGTTCCGAGCCGATCGACGGCAGGGCGACGCCGACCATCGACACGTCGAGCGCGTCGAGGAACATCGCGGCGCAGAGCACGAGCAGGGTTCCCCACAGGCGGGGGGACCAGTGCTCGTGGTGCGGTGCGGACTGCTCCTGCGCGGACTGCTCCGGGGACGTCGGAGCGTTGGTGAGCGGAGAGGTCATGCGGAGCAGATTACATGCGTATGCATTGACTGCAAGTGCATTTAATTCCGATGCAACAAAGTCTGACTTTTCTGCTACGGTGCGGTCATGGCGGCAGGAAAAGCGGAGGCGAGGGTCGCGACCGGCCTCGTCGACCAGTGGCGGGACATCCTCTCGGTGCACGCGCGCACGATGTGCGAACTCGACCGTGCGTTGCACCGGCACGGCCTGGGCGCCAGCGACTTCGAGGTGCTCGACGTGCTCGCCGAGGGCACGGCGGAGGACGGCACGTCCGGGTTCCGGGTGCAGGAGATCGCCGGGCAGGTCCATCTCAGCCAGAGCGCCCTGTCCCGACTCATCGGCCGCCTGGAGAAGGACGGTCTCGTGGAGCGCGGGATGTGCAGCGAGGACCGGCGCGGGGTGCGGGTCTGCCTCACCCCGAAGGGCCGCGACCTGCACGCCGAGGTGCGGCCGGTGCAGCGGGCCGTCCTCAGCCGGATGCTGGAGAGCGACGGCTGAGCGCCTGCGAACAGGCTCTGACGGCCCGTACCCGGGTCAGATCCCCGACCGCTCCCGCCACAGGGCCGCGAGGGCGGCGTCACCGGTGACGTCCGGGAACGGCAGCCGGTTCCACAGCGCCAGGTAGAGGCGGGCGGCGGGCCCCGCCACCTCGCAGTCCGCCGGGGCCGAGACGCCCCGCTCGGCCGCGGGCGGTTCCCCGGTGATGCGCACGGTCCAGGTGACGTCCGCGTCCGTCGCCCTGACCCGCAGCACCCGCGGCACGTCCGACCGCACCTTGCTGCGCGACCGCGCGTGGAAACCCGTGAGCAGCTCGTCGATCCCGTCCACCCCGAACTCCGTGGTGATCGGGTCGGGCTCGTCCCGGGAGACCCGGGTCAGCGCCGACTGGGCGTCGACCCGGTGCACCGTCGTCTCGTGCGCCTGCCGCCGTGCCCAGAACGCGAGCGGCGAGGGGGCGGGCAGGAACGCCCAGCAGTCCACGTCGGGGCGTGCCCCGCGCAGCGTGTCGAGCAACTGTCCGTGGCCCTCCCGGAACCAGGCCAGCAGCTCGTCGCCGTCGAGATGGTCGGGGTTCTCCAGCGGCTGGCGGGACTTGTGCCCCTCCGCGATGTGCGAGGCGGCCCAGCGGTGCACAGCGCCCTGGTGGCGCACCAGGTCCCGGACCTGCCAGCCGGGGCAGGTCGACACCTTCGCGTCGACACCCGCCTCCTCGGCGGCTGCCGCCAGCAACCGGCCCTCGGTGTCCACGACTCGTACGTGTTCGGCTGTCTCCATGCCGCCGAGTCTGCCGGTTCGAGGGCGTTCGATGGCGGGGTTCGGTGATTCAGGTGGTGGCCGTGTGCCGGGTGGCGAAGGCGATCGTCGCCGCCACCGCGGCCAGCAGTGCCACGCTCGTCAGGGCCGTCGGCAGCGAGAACCAGTCCGCCATGAAACCGATCGCGGGCGGCCCCAGCAGCATGCCGCCGTAGCCGAGGGTGGAGGCCGCGGCCACGCCCGTGGGGCCCGCCAGCGCTCCGGCGCGCTCGACGGCGACCGGGAAGATGTTCGCCAGGCCGAGTCCGGTGATCGCGAAGCCGACGAGGGCGAGCCATGCCCACGGCGCGAGCGAGCCGAGCAGCATCCCGGCGGCGCCCGTCGCCCCGCCGAACACCAGCGTCCGGGTCCTGCCCAGCCGTTCGAGCAGCGCCGTACCGGACAGCCGGCCGATGGTCATGGCGAACGCGAAGCACGCGTAGCTGGCGGCGGCGACGCCAGGCCGGGCCCCCAGGTCCTGCTCCATGTGCAGCGCGCTCCAGTCGGCGAGGGCCCCTTCGCCGTACGCCGTGCACAGCGCGATGAGCCCGAAGACGAGGACGAGACCGCGGACGTTGCGGTCGAGCCCGCGCGGCTGCGGCGTCCGGATCTGCTCGGGCGGCCGGGGCGAGGGGTGCCGCACCAGCGACGGCCCGGCCGCAGCGGTGACGACGAGGCCGATCACCGTGAGGGCGAGCAGGTGCCGGGTGGGGGAGAGGTGTCCGGCGACCAGTCCGCCGAGACCCGAACCGATCATGCCGCCGAGGCTGAAGGCGGCGTGGAAGCTGGGCATCACCGGCCGGCGCAGCGCGGCGACCAGATCCACGGCCGCGCTGTTCATCGCCACGTTGATGCCGCCGTACGCCGCGCCGAACACCACCAGCACGAGGCCGAGCGCGAGCGGTGTGTGCGTCAGCGGCGGCAGCGCCACGGTCAGCGGGAGGAGCACGCCGCAGCCCACGGTCACCGCGTGACTGCCGAACCGCCGGCACAGCCGTCCCGTCAGCATCATCGTGACGACCGCGCCCGCCGAGACGCCGAGCAGAGCGAGGCCGAGCTCACTGGCCGAGGCCCCGGTCTGCTCCTTGATGGCGGGGATCCGCACCACCCACCCGGCGAAGACGAAGCCGTCGAGGGCGAAGAAGACGGTGAGGACGATGCGCAGTCGCGTCAGGGACGTGGGTCGCGGGCCGTCGGCGGTGACGGTGGCGAGTTTGTTTAGTAGCGGCACAAAGTCAGGTTAGGGGTGGACTCTCGCTCTCGACAAGGGGGGTCGCAGTGTGGCGCGGAGCACGGAAAGAGGGAGGTGGGGCGGCTGAGTGAGGGAGGGGCGGGTGCGGCGGGGCACGGAAAAGCGCGCGGTGCCCGTGCACCGCGCGCCTGCTTGTCTCCTGGCCGGTCCGGCCGGCCCGCCGGTCAGACGGCGACGACCTGGACCCCCGCGTCCTCGAACCGGCCGAGCACCGCCTTGTCGGCCGCCGTGTCCGTGACGAGGATGTCCAGCTGTGCGACGTCGCAGATCCGCGCGAACGCCCGGTGGCCCAGCTTGCTGGAGTCCGCCGCGACCACCACGCGCTCCGCCCGCTCGCACAGCAGCCGGTTGATCGCGGCCTCCGCCTCGTCGTGCGCGGAGGCGCCCTGCTCGACGTCGAGACCGACGACACCGAGCACGGCCGTGTCCAGGGTGATCTGGCCGAGCACGCCGTCCGCGAGCGGGCCGATCAACTCGTACGACTGGGGGCGGGCGACCCCGCCGGTCAGCACGATCTTGAACTGGGGCCGCACGGCCAGCTCGTTGGCGATGTTCAGGGCGTTCGTGACGATCGTCAGGGCCGGGGTGCCGGAGGAGAGGTCGGACCGGACGGCGAGCGCCCTGGCCACCTCGGTGGTCGTCGTGCCGCCGGTCAGGCCCACCGCCTCGCCGGGGGTGAGGAGTTCGGCGACGGCCTTGGCGATCCGCTGCTTCTCGGAGGCGTTCCGTGCGGTCTTGTAGCGCAGCGGGAGCTCGTAGCTGACCCCGTGCACCACGGCGCCGCCGCGGGTGCGCACCAGCATCTGCTGCTCGGCGAGCTGGTCGAAGTCGCGGCGGATCGTGGCCGCGGAGACGCCCAGTTCACCCGCCGCTTCCTCGACGTCGAGCCGGCCGCGCTCGACGAGCAGCTCCAGGAGGGACTTCCAGCGGGCGTCGCGGGACATCCGCGGCCTCCAATCGTCTACGGACCCGGTCTGAGGACCCGGTCGGACAGACCCTAGCCGCTGTGCGCAGGAATGCTTGATTGTGCGTGAAAGCTAGCTATATCTTGCAGTAACGAGCATCAGCTGGGATCAAGGGAGTGGGGCACGGCATGAGTCATGTCGAGAACGAGCTGAACAGCCAGCCGGAGTGCTGGACGCGGGCCGCGGGTCTCGCCGTGCAGCACAAGGCGGCGCTGCCGGCCGCGGGGGAGCGGGTCGCCATCGTCGGCTGCGGCACCTCGTGGTTCATGGCGCAGGCCGCGGCCGTGCTGCGCGAGCAGGCGGGGCAGGGCGAGACGGACGCGTTCGCCGCGTCGGAGTTCCCGGCGGGCCGGACGTACGACCGGGTGATCGCGCTGACCCGCTCGGGCACCACCACCGAGGTCCTCGACCTGCTGGCCGCCCTCAAGGGCACGGTCCGCACGACCGCGATCACCGGCGACCCGAACACGCCGATCAGGACCGCGGCCGACGACCTCGTCGTGCTCGAGTTCGCCGACGAGCAGTCCGTGGTGCAGACCCGCTTCGCCACCACCGCGCTGACCCTGCTCCGCGCCCACCTCGGACTGCACACCGAGCAGGCCGTCGCCGACGCGCGCACCGCGCTCGCCGAGCCGCTGCCCGAAGGGCTCGTGGAGTGCGGCCAGTTCACGTTCCTGGGCCGTGGCTGGACCGTCGGTCTCGCCAACGAGGCCGCGCTGAAGATGCGTGAGGCGTCGCTGTCCTGGACCGAGGCGTACCCGGCGATGGAGTACCGGCACGGACCGATCAGCGTCACCACCGCCGGCACCGCCACCTGGATGCTCGGCGAGGCGCCCGAAGGGCTCGCCGAGCAGGTCGCCGCGACCGGCGCCCTCTGGGTCGAGGGCCGCCTCGAGCCGCTGGCCGAGCTGGTCCGCGCCCAGCGCCTCGCCGTCGCCGTCGCCGCGCGCCGGGAGCTCGACCCCGACCAGCCGCGCCACCTCACCCGCTCGGTGATCCTGGCCGACAACTGACCGCAGCAGTCCGGCACTCACGAAGGGAGGGGCAGTGCCCCTCGCAGCAACAGGGACGCTGGTCGGCGCGGCCGCGGACCGGCGCGGCGCCGTCGCCGCGTTCAACGTCATCACGCTCGAACACGTCGAGGCCGTCGTCGCGGGCGCCGAGGCCGTCGGCGCCCCCGTCGTCCTGCAGATCAGCGAGAACGCCGTCCGCTACCGCTACGGCCGGCTCCTGCCGCTGGCCCGAGCCGCGGCCGCCGTCGCCGAGGGGGCCGGGGTCGACGTCGCCCTCCACCTCGACCACGTACAGAGCGACGACCTGCTGCGGCAGGCCGCCGACGCCGGGTTCAGCTCGGTGATGTACGACGCCGCGCGCCTGCCCTACGACGAGAACCTCGCGGCCACCCGCGCCGCCGCCGACTGGGGCCATGCCAACGGGCTGTGGGTGGAGGCCGAACTGGGCGAGGTCGGCGGCAAGGACGGGCGGGGGCCGCTCGACGCGCACGCGCCCGGCGCCCGTACCGATCCCGGGGAGGCCCGCGCCTACGTCTCGGACGCTGGGGTCGACGCGCTCGCCGTCGCCGTCGGGTCCTCGCACGCCATGACGACCCGGACCGCCGCCCTCGACCACGACCTGCTCAAGCGGCTCGCCGACGGCCTCGACGTGCCGCTCGTGCTGCACGGCTCCTCCGGCGTCCCGGACGCCGAACTGACCGCGGCCGTGCGCGGCGGCATCGCGAAGGTCAACGTCGGCACGGCGCTGAACATCGCGATGACCGCGGCCATCAGGGAGTTCCTCGCGGCGCACCCCGACGCCGTCGACTCCCGCAAGTACCTCACGGTCGGGCGCGAGGCCATGACCCGTACCGTGAGCGAACTGATCACGGTGCTACAGGGCTGACGCCCGGGCGCAGGCGGCACGCAGACCGGGCAGGTCGATGAACTCGGTGTGCGTGCCCGCCGCGCCGCACGCGAACGCCCCGGACACCGATCCGGCGAGGACGCACTCTTCCACGGACCCGCCCTGGGACAGCGCGTGCAGGAAGGCGGTCACGAACGCGTCCCCCGCGCCGTTCGTGTCGACGACGGGACGCTCGGGCCGCACGGCGGGGAAGTGCCGGGACTTCTCCTCGCCGCGCTCCAGGACGTGGCACCCGGCGGCTCCGTCGGTCGCGACGACCAGCCGGGCCCGTCCCTGCGCCAGGATCGAGCGCAGCACCTCGTCGAGCCGGTCGTGGATCGCGGCCGCGCTGAGGAACACGTAGTCGGAGGCGAGCGCGTAGGCGCGGTGGTGCGGGTTCGTCCCGTCCCAGTCGTGCAGATCCGTCGAGCTGGGGATGCCGAGCCGGTGGACGTCGGCGTACATGTCCTTCGTGACGCCCGTGATGGACAGGTGCACGTGCCGGGCCCGCTCCAGGTACGGCAGGTAGAAGTCGCGTGGCAGCCGCAGGTCGGCCGGGTGGCGGCCGTCGAAGAAGGAGAAGCGGCGACCCTGCGCGTCGACGAGATTGACGCCCCGGGGCGTGCCGTGCGGCGTCACCACATGGCTGAAGTCGAGGCCGGCGGCGGCGTACGCGGCCAGGATCTGCTCTCCCTGGACGTCGTCGCCGAGGAAGTCGACGAACTTGGTGGTCATGCCCAGCGCGTGGGCGCCGAGCGCGACGCCGTTGCCGGTGTGGCCGACGTAGTCGCGCACGGGCGGCACGAACACCGAGTCGCCGGCCGGGATGCGCAGCTCCGGCACGCGGACGATGGTGTCCACGCCGGTGCCGCCCGCCACGAGGATGTCGTACGAGGTCGCTGTCATGGGTGTGCGGCTCCTGAACTGGCAGGTGTGGACGGGGTGTTGAGGGCCTCGGAGGCCGAGTGAAACATCGCCGTCACACGGCTGGCAAGAGCTTGCAGAAACTTTCAAGGCCGCTTTGCAGTGCTGCGACGGGCTCCGCCGTCAGGCCTTGCGGGTCGCCGGTCCCGCCGCCGTCGAGCCGCGCACCACGAGCTCCGGCATGAACACGAACTCCGTGTGCGGGGCGGGCGTGCCGCCGATCTCCTCCAGGACCGCGCGGACCGCCGCCTGGCCCATGGCCTGCACCGGCTGCCTGATGGTGGTCAGCGGCGGGTCGGTGAAGGCGATCAGTGGGGAGTCGTCGAAGCCGACGACCGAGACGTCCTGCGGGACCCGGTGGCCGGCCTGGCGGGCGGCGCGGATCGCGCCGAGCGCCATCATGTCGCTGGCGCAGACGATCGCCGTGCAGCCTTGCGCAAGGAGTGTCGTCGCCGCGGCCTGGCCGCCCTCCATCGTGTAGAGGGAGTGCTGGACCAGCGCCTCGCTCTGCTCGTCGGTGAGGCCGAACCGCTCGGCCATCCCCGCCTGGAAGCCCTCGATCTTGCGCTGCACCGGCACGAACCGACGCGGGCCGACCGCGAGCCCGATCCGGGTGTGGCCGAGCGAGGCGAGGTGCGCCACCGCGAGGCGCGTCGCGGCCCGGTCGTCGGTCGACACGAACGGCGCCTTGATCTGCGGCGAGAATCCGTTGACCAGTACGAACGGGATGCCCTGGCCGCGCAGTTGGTCGTAGCGCTGGGTGTCGGCGGTGGTGTCCGCGTGCAGCCCGGAGACGTAGATGATGCCGGAGACGCTGCGGTCCACGAGCATCTCGGTCAGCTCGTCCTCCGTGGACCCGCCGGGGGTCTGGGTGGCGAGCACCGGCGTGTACCCCTGACGCGTCAGCGCCTGGCCGATGACCTGCGCGAGGGCCGGGAAGATCGGGTTGTCGAGCTCCGGGGTGATCAGGCCGACGAGGCCCGCGCTGCGGGTACGCAAGCGCGGCGGCCGCTCGTAGCCGAGCACGTCGAGTGCGGCCAGTACGGATTCGCGGGTGCCGGTGGCCACGCCGGGCTTGCCGTTGAGCACGCGGCTGACTGTGGCTTCACTGACCCCCGCCTGGGCTGCGATGTCGGCGAGCCGCGCGGTCATGGAAGTGGACTGTACCGGTTACCTGCGGGAATGCCCACCAGTGAGGAGAAACCGCCCGCAGCGGCCCCGCTGGAAGCCGTTGCAGGAATCCGCGCGGCCGGGAATCGCCCCTCCGGCGCGACCAACTCACCCTCTTGCGACGAGAGTTGCGGACCTTTGATGGGCATTTGTCCCGCTCCGGGGAGGGGTGTCAAGCGATTCTTCGGCAACCTTCAGGACACGGCGATGTAACGATGACGAGCTCTTGCAGAAATTTCGCGCAAGCTCTTTCCGTCGGGCTTTCCGCGCTGTTACGTTCACGTCGCCCGGCGGCCGCAACGGTGCAGTCGGCGAGTCGGTCAGGGGAGCGGACGGGACCGTTCTCCGCCCACAGACGGGCTTTTACCCCTAGGAGATCTCATGCGGCGTGGCATAGCGGCCACTGCGGTGGTGGCGTCCCTCGCTCTCGCGGCGACGGCTTGCGGCGGAAGCGACGACGACGGCGGCAAGGCTTCCGGCCCGGTCACCATCACGTGGTGGGACACGTCGAACGCGACCAACGAGTCGCCCACGTACAAGGCCCTCGTGAAGGACTTCGAGAAGGCCAACCCGGACATCACGGTCAAGTACGTCAACGTGCCCTTCGACCAGGCGCAGAACAAGTTCGACACGGCGGCCGGCGCCAGCGGCGCCCCGGACGTGCTGCGCGCCGAGGTCGGCTGGACGCCCGCGTTCGCGAAGAAGAGCTACCTGCTGCCGCTCGACGGCACCGAGGCGCTCGCCGAGAAGGACAAGTTCCAGCCCAACCTGGTCAAGCAGGCCGAGTACGACGGCAAGACCTACGGCGTCCCGCTGGTCACCGACACCCTCGGGCTCGTCTACAACAAGGCCCTCTTCGAGAAGGCCGGCATCACCGAGGCGCCGAAGACCTGGGACGAGCTGAAGAAGGCCGCCGCCACCATCAAGGCGAAGACCGGCGTCGACGGCTACTGGGGCTCCGAGAAGGGCTACTACTTCCAGCCGTTCCTGCTCGGCGAGGGCACCGACACGATCGACGCCGCCGGCAAGAAGATCACCGTGAACTCGGCCGAGGGACAGAAGGCCGGCAAGACCTGGCTGAGCACCTTCAACGGCAAGGGCCTGCACAAGGCGGACGTCACCGCCGACTCCTACGCCCACCGCCAGGACGCCTTCGTCAACGGCAAGGTCGCCATGACGATCGAGGGCCCCTGGGAGGTCACGAACTTCTACAAGGGGTCGGCCTTCAAGGACAAGAACAACCTCGGTGTCGCCACCGTCCCGGCCGGCTCCACCGGCAAGGCGGGCGCCCCGACCGGCGGCCACAACCTCTCGGTGTACGCGGGCTCGGACAAGGCGCACCAGGACGCGTCGCTGAAGTTCGTCAAGTGGATGACCTCCGCGAAGACGCAGACCGCGATCGCGCTGAAGAACGCCACGCTGCCCACCCGTGACGACGCCTACACCGCCGACGTCACCAAGGACCCGGGCCTGGCCGGCTACCAGAAGGTGCTCGCCGCGGCGAGCCCGCGCCAGGAGCTGCCCGAGTACAGCTCGCTGTGGGGCCCGCTCGACACCGAGCTGCCCAAGGCCGCCAGCGGCAAGGAGGGCGTCGGCAAGGCCCTCTCCGACGTGGTGACCCAGTACGGCAAGCTCCTGCCGGACGGCTTCACGAAGTAGTCCCCCGATCAGGTGCCGCGGTCCCGCCCAGCAGCCCGCCCCGCGCGTGGGACCGCGGCACCCGCCGTACGGCTCCGTCGCCGTACGGCCCTGTGCACATTCCTGAAGCCGCAGACCAGAAGGTGTTCCCCCATGACTGTCGCCGTCGAGAGCCCGGCCGCCCCCAGCGGTGGTGACCGCGGCCGGCGCCCGGGCCTCATAGCCCGCGTCAAGAACGGATACCAGAAGCACTGGTACGCGTACGCGATGATCGCCCCGGTCGTCGTCGTGCTCGCCGTGATCGTGCTGTATCCCTTGGCGCGCGGCTTCTACCTGACGCTCACCGACGCCGACAGCCTCAACTCGGCCCGCACCATCGGCGTCAACCACATCGACGCCACCTACCAGTTCGTCGGCCTCGACAACTACGCCGACATCCTGTGGGGACCGACCGCCTACGACCGGTTCTGGTCGCACTTCATCTGGACGATCGTGTGGACGGCCTCCTGTGTCGTCCTGCACTACGTCATCGGCCTCGGCCTCGCGCTGCTGCTCAACCAGAAGAACCTGCGCGGCCGCACCGCCTACCGCATGATGCTGATCCTGCCGTGGGCCGTGCCGACGTTCGTCACCGTCTTCGCCTGGCGGTTCATGCTCGCCGACGCCGGTGTCATCAACACCACCCTGGACGCGCTCGGGATGCCCAGCCCGTCCTGGCTGGAGGACCCCTTCTTCCAGAAGCTCGCCGCGATCCTCGTCAACACGTGGTGCGGCGTGCCGTTCATGATGGTCTCGCTCCTCGGCGGCCTGCAGTCCATCGACGCCTCCCTGTACGAGGCGTCCGAGATGGACGGCGCGAACGCCTGGCAGCGCTTCCGCCACGTGACCCTGCCGGGCCTCAGGTCGGTCAGCTCCACGGTCGTGCTGCTCGGCATCATCTGGACGTTCAACCAGTTCGCGATCATCTTCCTGCTGTTCGGGAACACCGCGCCCGACGCGCAGATCCTCGTCACCTGGGCCTACCGGCTCGGCTTCGGCCAACAGCCGCGCGACTACGCCCAGTCCGCCGCGTACGGCGTGCTGCTGCTGTCGATCCTCATCGTGTTCACCTCCGTCTACCGCCGCTGGCTGAACCGCAATGACGTATCAGCCACCATCTGACGCCGCAGGAGGAGACACCGCCATGAGCACCCAGACCCTCACCAAGACCTCCGTCCCGGAGCCGCCGGCCGCGGCCGTCCCGCGGGTGAACGCGCCCCGCCGGGGCCGCCGCAGCCGCAGGGCGTCGATGCTGACCCACGCCGTGCTGATCGTGTCGAGCTTCGTCGCGCTCTTCCCGATCGGCTGGCTGATCTTCCTCTCGCTCGGCCCGGGCAAGGACGACTACCTCCACCCGTCGCGGATCCTCGACACGGCGACGCTCGGCAACTACTCGTACGTGCTGCAGCACACCAACTTCCTGAAGTGGCTGGGCAACACGCTCGTCGTGTCCCTCGGCACCACCGTGATCGGTGTGCTCGTCGCCGCGACCAGCGGCTACGCGGTCTCGCGCATGCGCTTCCCCGGCTACAAGAAGTTCATGTGGATCCTGCTGGTCACGCAGATGTTCCCGGTCGCGGTCCTCATGGTCCCGATGTACGTGATCCTGTCGGACCTCGGCCTCATCGACACCTACGCCGGCCTGATCGTCGTCTACCTGACGACGGCCGTGCCGTACTGCGCCTGGCTGATGAAGGGCTACTTCGACACGATCCCGCTGGAGATCGACGAGGCCGGCCGCGTCGACGGGCTCTCCCCGTTCGGCACGTTCTTCCGGCTCATCCTGCCGCTGGCCCGGCCGGGCCTGGCCGTCGCCGCCTTCTACACCATGATCACGGCGTGGAGCGAGGTCGCCTTCGCCAACACGTTCATGCTCGACGACCGCAAGTACACGCTCGCCGTCGGCCTGCAGACCTTCATCAGTGAGCACGACGCACAGAGCCAGTACATGGCCGCCACGGCCGTACTGATCGCCATCCCGATCTCCGCCGTCTTCTACCTCGTCCAGAAGAACCTGGTGACCGGCCTGACGGCGGGTGGCACCAAGGGCTGAACCACCCCGCACCATCGACCAGTTGTCCGGCCCCTCACGTTTCAAGGACGCCATGAGCCAGCAGCACTCCACGGACGTCTCCGCGACGCCCACCACGACCCGCGAGTCCACCGACTGGTGGCGGGACGCGGTCATCTACCAGGTCTACCCGCGCAGCTTCGCCGACAGCGACGGCGACGGGACGGGCGACCTGGAAGGCATTCGCCGTCGGCTGCCGTACCTGCGGGAGCTGGGCGTGGACGCGGTGTGGCTGTCCCCCTTCTACGCGTCGCCGCAGGCGGACGGCGGCTACGACGTCGCCGACTACCGGGCCGTCGACCCGATGTACGGCACGCTCCTGGACGCCGACGCGGTGATCAGGGACGCGCACGCGCTCGACCTGCGGATCATCGTCGACCTGGTCCCCAACCACTCCTCGGACCAGCACGAGTGGTTCAAGCGGGCCGTCGCCGACGGCCCCGGCTCCGCGCTGCGGGACCGCTACCACTTCCGCCCCGGCAAGGGCACGGACGGCGAACTGCCGCCCAACGACTGGGAGTCCATCTTCGGCGGCCCGGCCTGGACCCGCCTGCCGGACGGCGAGTGGTACCTCCACCTGTTCGCCCCCGAGCAGCCCGACCTGAACTGGGAACACCCCGCCGTCGCCGACGAGTTCCGCTCGATCCTGCGGTTCTGGCTCGACATGGGCGTCGACGGCTTCCGGATCGACGTCGCCCACGGCCTGGTGAAGGCCGAGGGCCTGCCCGACCTGGGCGGCCACGACCAGCTCAAGCTGCTGGGCAACGATGTCATGCCATTCTTCGACCAGGACGGCGTGCACCAGATCTACCGGACCTGGCGCCGGATCCTCGACGAGTACGACGGCGAGCGGATCTTCGTCGCCGAGGCGTGGACCCCGACCGTCGAGCGGACCGCGAACTACGTCCGACCCGACGAACTGCACCAGGCCTTCAACTTCCAGTACCTGGGCGCCCCGTGGGACGCGGCCGAACTGCGCAAGATCATCGACACGTCCCTCGACGCGATGCGGCCCGTGCACGCCCCGGCCACCTGGGTCCTCTCGAACCACGACGTGACCCGGCACGCCACCCGGTACGCGAACCCGCCCGGCGGCACCCAGATCCGCACCGCCGGCGACCGCGAGCTCGGCCTGCGCCGCGCCCGCGCGGCGACCCTGCTGATGCTGGCCCTGCCCGGCTCCGCGTACGTCTACCAGGGCGAGGAGCTCGGCCTGCCCGACGTCACCGACCTGCCGGACGAGGTCCGCCAGGACCCGTCCTTCTTCCGTGCCCAGGGCCAGGACGGGTTCCGCGACGGCTGCCGCGTGCCGATCCCGTGGACCCGCACGGGCTCCTCGTACGGCTTCGGCGACGGCGGCAGCTGGCTGCCCCAGCCCGACACCTGGGGCGAGCTCAGTGTCGAGGCGCAGACCGGGGTCTCCGGCTCGACCCTCGAGCTGTACCGCTCCGCGCTCGCCCTGCGACGGGAGACCGCGGGCCTCGGTGCGGGCGAGAGCGTCACCTGGCACGACGGCGCGCCCGCGGGGCTGCTGCACTTCGAGCGGCCCGGCTTCGCCTGCACCGTCAACACCACCGGCGCCCCGGTGCGCATCCCCGCGCCCGGCACGGCCCTGCTCGCCAGCTCGCCGGTCGAGGTGACCGACGGCGAGATCGAGCTGCCCGCGGACTGCACGGTCTGGTGGGCCGCGTGACGATCTCTGTGCCGCGGGGTGCCGAGAACGGCACCCTGCGGCTCCAGGACATCGCCACGCAGGCCCAGGTCAGCGAGGCCACCGTCAGCCGGGTGCTGAATGGCAAACCCGGCGTCGCCGCCGCGACCCGGCAGCGGGTGCTCGCCGCCCTGGACGTCCTCGGGTACGAGCGTCCGGTGCGGCTGCGGCAGCGCAGCGCGGGGCTGATCGGGCTGGTCATCCCCGAGTTGACCAACCCCATCTTCCCCGCGTTCGCGCAGGTCATCGAGCAGGTCCTGGCCGGCTACGGATACACGCCCGTGCTCTGCACCCAGATGCCGGGCGGCTCCACCGAGGACGAGCTCGTCGAGCAGCTGGAGGAGCGCGGGGTCAACGGCATCGTGTTCCTGTCCGGGCTGCACGCCGACACGACGGCGGACCCGGCGCGCTACGCGCGCCTCGCCGAGCGCAAGGTGCCGTTCGTCCTCATCAACGGCTTCAACGAGCACGTCAACGCGCCCTTCGTGTCGCCCGACGACCGGTCGGCGGCGCGGATGGCCGTCCGGCACCTCATCGACCTGGGGCACGAACGCATCGGCCTGGCCATCGGCCCGACCCGGTTCGTGCCCTCGCGGCGCAAGGCGGAGGGTTTCGTCGCCGCGCTGCACGCCTTCCTCGGCCTGCCCCACGACGAGGCGGAGGGGCTGATCCAGCGCACCCTGTTCACCGTGGAGGGCGGCCACGCGGCCGGCGGCGCGCTCCTCGACCAGGGCTGCACCGGCATCGTCTGCGGCAGTGACCCCATGGCGCTCGGCGTCATCCGGGCCGTCCGGGAGCGCGGTCTCGACGTGCCGCGGGACGTCTCGGTGATCGGCTTCGACGATTCGCCGCTCATCCCGTTCACCGACCCGCCGCTGACCACGGTGCGCCAGCCGGTGCAGGCGATGGCGACGGCGGCGGTCGGGGCGCTCCTGGAGGAGATCGGCGGAACGCCCGTGCAGCGCACGGAGTTCGTGTTCCAGCCCGAGCTGGTCGTCCGGGGATCCACCGCGGCGGCTCGCTGAACGTCTGGCGCTCCGGTCCGGACGCCGGGCGCGTGGAACCCGGCGTGACCGGGTCCTCGGCGCCGGACCGGAAGCGTGGTTGAACGTAACACCGATGCAACGCTTGCGTAAGACCTTGCAAGCGAAGTTCCCCAATTTCCCGGGCCTGTTGAGAAGGGTGTGCCGGGAGGGTTGACCAGCACGCCGGGGCCTCGTACGGTCACGACCGCAATCACTTGCAGCAAGAAGATGTAAGACGATCGGTCGTGATCGTTACCCCCCAACGGCCTTACGGGCATGGCGCGTTGCCCCTTCGCATCAGGAGGAACCATGGCCAGAAAGTCCGTGGCCGCAGCACTCGCCGTCCTCGCGGGAGCCGCCGCGGCCGTCACGATCCCGGCCCCGGCCCAGGCGGCGCCGCCCGGTGAGAAGGACGTCACCGCGGTGCTCTTCGAGTGGAACTTCGCCTCGGTCGCCAAGGAGTGCACCACCACCCTCGGCCCGGCCGGATACGGCTACGTCCAGGTCTCCCCGCCGCAGGAGCACATCCAGGGCTCCCAGTGGTGGACCTCGTACCAGCCCGTCAGCTACAAGATCGCCGGCCGGCTCGGCGACCGCGCCGCCTTCAAGAGCATGGTCGACACCTGCCACGCGGCGGGCGTGAAGGTCGTCGCCGACAGCGTCATCAACCACATGTCCGCCGGATCCGGCACCGGCACCGGCGGCTCCTCGTACACCAAGTACGACTACCCGGGCGTCTACTCCGCCGCCGACATGGACAACTGCACGGCGACGATCAGCAACTACCAGGACCGCACCAACGTCCAGGAGTGCGAACTCGTCGGCCTCGCGGACCTCGACACCGGCGAGGACTACGTGCGCGGCAAGATCGCCGGCTATCTGAACGACCTGCTCTCCCTCGGCGTCGACGGGTTCCGGATCGACGCCGCCAAGCACATGGCGGCGGCCGACCTCGCGAACATCAAGTCCCGGCTCACCAAGCCGGACGCGTACTGGAAGCAGGAGGCCATCTACGGCGCCGGGGAGGCGGTCTCGCCCAGCGAGTACCTCGGCAACGGCGACGTCCAGGAGTTCCGCTACGCCCGCGACCTCAAGCGCGTCTTCACCAGCGAGAACCTCGCCTACCTGAAGAACTTCGGCGAGTCCTGGGGCTACATGTCCTCGGGCAAGTCGGCCGTGTTCGTCGACAACCACGACACCGAGCGCGGCGGCGACACCCTCAACTACAAGGACGGCGCCAACTACACCCTGGCGAACGTCTTCATGCTGGCCTGGCCCTACGGCTCGCCCGATGTGCACTCCGGCTACGAGTGGACCGACAAGGACGCGGGCCCGCCCAACTCCGGTGCGGTCAGCGCCTGTTACACCGACGGCTGGAAGTGCCAGCACGCCTGGCGGGAGATCTCCTCCATGGTGGGCTTCCGCAACGCCGCGCGCGGCGAGGCCGTCACCGACTGGTGGGACAACGGCGGCGACCAGATCGCCTTCGGACGCGGCGCCAAGGCCTACGTCGCCCTCAACCACGAGAGCGCGTCGCTGACCCGCACCTTCCAGACGTCGCTGCCCGCCGGTGACTACTGCGACGTGCAGAGCGGCAAGGGCGTCACCGTGAACGCGTCGGGCCAGTTCACCGCCACCCTCGCGGCGAACACCGCGCTCGCCCTGCACGTCGGCGCGAAGACCTGCGGCAGCGGCTCCACCACCGACCCCGAACCGGCCGCCGGCGCCTCCTTCAGCGTCAACGCCACCACCTCCTGGGGCGAGAACATCTACGTCACCGGGAACAAGACCCAGCTGGGCGACTGGAACACCGGCAACGCCCTCAAGCTGGACCCGGCCGCGTACCCCGTCTGGAAGCTCGACGTCGGCCTGCCCGCCGGGACGTCCTTCGAGTACAAGTACCTGCGCAAGGACGCGAACGGCACCGTGACGTGGGAGAGCGGCGCGAACCGCACCGCCACCGTCTCCTCCTCCGGCACCGTCGCCCTGTCCGACACCTGGCGCAGCTGACCACCTCCACCTCTGCTCGGCCGACCGTCCGGCGCCCCGCCTCCCCGCAGGCGCCGGGCGGTCGGCCGTGCCCGGCACGACCCAGCACAGTCCAGAGAGGCCCCTCAAGGTGAACCGAAGAAGAGGCGCGCTCGGCGCGTCACGGAAGGCGGCGGCCGCGGCGGCCGTCACGGCGCTGCTCGCCACCGCGCTGCACACGGCCACATCGGCGTCCGCGGCGCCCGCCCCGCCGAAACCCCCGTCCGACGCGAAGCTGGCCGCCGAACCGGCCCGCCACGACGCGACCGACGAGCAGTTCTACTTCGTCCTGCCCGACCGGTTCGCCAACGGTGACACCGGCAACGACAAGGGCGGACTCACCGGCAGCCGCACCGCCACCGGGTACGACCCCACCGACAAGGGCTTCTACCAGGGCGGCGACCTCAAGGGCCTGACCAAGCGGCTCGACTACATCAAGGACCTCGGCACCACCTCCATCTGGATGGCGCCGATCTTCAAGAACAAGCCCGTCCAGGGCGAGGGCAAGGACGCGTCGGCCGGCTACCACGGCTACTGGATCACCGACTTCACCCAGGTCGACCCGCACTTCGGTACCAACAAGGACCTGGAGACCCTCATCGCCAAGGCGCACGCCAAGGGCATGAAGGTCTTCTTCGACGTCATCACGAACCACACCGCCGACACCGTCGACTACGCGGAGAAGAAGTACGGCTACCGCCCCAAGGGCGCCTTCCCGTACCTCGACAGCGCGGGCCGGCCCTTCGACGACAGCCGGGGCATGGCGAAGGTCGACGCCGACGCGTTCCCGTACACACCCAAGAACACGGGCGAGATGGTGCCGTCCTGGCTCAACGACCCGACGATGTACCACAACCGCGGCGACTCCACCTGGGAGGGCGAGTCCGCCACGTACGGCGACTTCAACGGCCTGGACGACCTGTGGACCGAGCGGCCCGAGGTCGTCAAGGGAATGCGGGACATCTACCAGAAGTGGGTCCACGACTTCGACATCGACGGGTTCCGCATCGACACCGTCAAACACGTCGACCTGGACTTCTGGACCCAGTGGGCGACGGCCCTCGACACGTACGCCGCGAAGCAGGGGCGTGACGACTTCTTCATGTTCGGCGAGGTCTACTCCGCCGACACCGACGTCACCTCGCCCTACGTGACGCGCGGCCGCCTCGACGCCACCCTCGACTTCCCGTTCCAGGACGCGGCCCGCGCCTACGCCTCGCAGGGCGCGAGCGCCGACCGGCTCGCCAAGGTCTTCGCCGACGACTACAAGTACGCGTCCGACAAGGCCAACGCCTACGAGCAGGTCACCTTCCTCGGCAACCACGACATGGGTCGCATCGGCACCTTCCTGAAGGCCGACAACCCCAAGGCGTCGGACGCCGAACTGCTGAAGCGCGACAAGCTCGCCAACGAGGTGATGTTCCTGTCGCGCGGCAACCCCGTCGTCTACTACGGCGACGAACAGGGCTTCACGGGCGCGGGCGGCGACAAGGACGCCCGCCAGACGATGTTCGGCTCGAAGGTCGACGACTACCTCGACGACGACGAGATCGGCACCGACCGCACCCACGCCGACGACGCGTACGACACCACGCACCCGCTGTACCAGTCGATCGCCGCGCTGGCGAAACTGCGCAAGGCGAACCCAGGACTGACCGACGGGGCCCAGCAGGAGCTCTACGCCAAGGACTCCGTGTACGCCTTCTCCCGGACGGGCGAGGACGACCGCGAGTACGTCGTCGCGGTCAACAACGCCACCGAGGCGAAGACCGTCACCCTTCCCGTCGAGTCCGCGACGTTCCTTGCCCTGTACGGGGGTTCGGGCAAGGAGACGGCCACCGGCGGCACCGTCACGGTGACCGTACCCGCCCTGTCGTCCCTGGTGCTGCGCGCCGAGGGCCGGCTGCCCGCGCCGACGGCGAAGCCCACGCTGTCGCTGAAGGCCCCGGCCGCCGGCGCCACCGGCACCGTCACGCTCAGCGCCGACCCGGGGGACACCGCATCGGCCCGCGTCGTCTTCGCCGCACAGGTCGGCAACGGCGCGTGGCGCACCCTCGGCTCCGTCGACCACGCCCCGTACAAGATCACGCAGTACCTGCCCGAGACGGTGTCCGCCGGAACGGCGCTGCGGTACAAGGCAGTTGTGGTGGACCGCGCCGGACGGACCGCGAGCGCCCTCGCCGACACGACGGCGGGGCAGGCGCCCGCGGCCGAGAAGCCGAGCGCCGTCGACCGGGACTACGCGATCGTCCACTACAAGCGCACGGACGGCGACTACACCGGCTGGACCCTCACGTCCGGTGACGGCACGGGGGAGTTCAGCGGCCGCGACGCGTACGGTGCCTTCGCCTGGGTGAAGGTTCCCGACGGCGCGTCCTCCCTGACGTACTCGGTCGAGAAGTCCGGCACCGCCGACGGCGGCGAGCGGACCGTCGACCTGGCGAAGACCGGTGAGGTCTGGGTCGAGCAGGGCAAGGACGGCCAGGCGACCACGAAGCCGGACGGCGTGTACCCGGCCCCCGACAAGACCAAGGCGATCATCCACGTCCACCGGGCCGACGGTGACTACGACGGCTGGGGCCTGCACGCCTGGACGGGTGCCGCGAACCCCACCGACTGGTCGAAGCCGCTCCAGCCCACCGGCAAGGACGCCTACGGCGTCACCTTCGAGGTGCCGCTGGCGGACGGCGCCACCTCGCTCAACTACATCGTCCACAAGGGCGACGAGAAGGACATCCCCACCGACCGCTCGCTCGACCTGACGACGTACGGGCACGAGGTGTGGCTGAACTCCGGCGACACCACCTACCTGCTCCCGTCGGTCGGTTCGGCCCCCGAACTCGACCTCACCAAGGCGCAGGCGCAGTGGATCGACGCGGACACCGTCGTCCTGCCGAAGGAGAAGGCGAGCGGTTCCGCGCTCTCCACGCAGCTGGTGTACGCCCGCGACGGCGGCATCACCGTGAAGGACGGCGCGCTCAGCAGCGAGGGACGGTGGCTGCGCCTCCAGGCGTCGTCGCTCAGTGACGCGCAGAAGGCGAAGTTCCCGCACCTGAAGGACTACGCCGCGTTCACCGTGGACGCCCGCGACCGTGACCGGATCCGCGAGGCGCTGGCCGGCCAGACCGTCCTCACCCAGCGCATCGGCAACGGCGCCCTGGTCACCGGGACGGGCGTGCAGACGCAGGGCGTCCTCGACGACCTGTACGGCGCGAAGGCCGCGAAGGCATCCCTGGGGCCGGTGTTCAAGGACGGCAGGGTCACCCTGTCCGTGTGGGCGCCGACCGCGCACGACGTGCAGCTGGAACTCGGCGGCAAGAACGTGGCGATGCGCCGCGACGACGCGAGCGGTGTATGGTCCGTGACCGGCTCCGCGAAGGCCTGGAGCGGCGAGAAGTACCGGTACGCGGTGACGGTGTGGGCGCCGAGCGTCCAGAAGCTCGTCACCAACGAGGTCACCGACCCGTACTCGGTGGCCCTGACCACCGACTCCGAGCGCAGCCTCGTCGTCGACCTCGACGACAAGTCCCTCGCACCCAAGGGCTGGACGGGCCTGAAGAAGCCCGCCGCCGTCCCGATGAAGGACGCGCAGATCCAGGAACTGCACATCCGCGACTTCTCCGCCGAGGACAGCACCAGCAAGCACCCCGGCACGTACCTCGCCTTCACCGACAAGGACAGCGACGGCTCCAAGCACCTGCGCGAGCTCGCGAAGTCCGGCACGTCGTACGTGCACCTGCTGCCCGCCTTCGACATCGCCACGATCCCCGAGAAGAAGTCCGAGCAGACCACCCCCGACTGCGACCTGGCCTCCTACGCCGCCGACAGCGACAAGCAGCAGGAGTGCGTGGCCAAGTCCGCCGCCAAGGACGCCTACAACTGGGGCTACGACCCGTACCACTACACGGTCCCCGAGGGCTCGTACGCCAGTGACCCGGACGGCACCGCCCGCACCGTCGAGTTCCGCGACATGGTCAAGTCACTGAACGAGGACGGGCTCCGCGTCGTCATGGACGTGGTCTACAACCACACCACCAGCAGCGGCCAGGCCGACACGTCCGTGCTCGACAAGATCGTGCCGGGCTACTACCAGCGGCTCCTGGCCGACGGCTCCGTCGCCAACTCGACGTGCTGCGCCAACACCGCGCCCGAGAACACGATGATGGGCAAGCTCGTCGTCGACTCGATCGTCACCTGGGCCAAGGAGTACAAGGTCGACGGCTTCCGCTTCGACCTGATGGGCCACCACCCCAAGGCCAACATCCTCGCCGTCCGCAAGGCGCTCGATGCCCTGACCGTCGCGAAGGACGGCGTCGACGGCAAGAAGATCATCCTCTACGGAGAGGGCTGGAACTTCGGCGAGATCGCCGACGACGCGCGCTTCGTGCAGGCCACGCAGAAGAACATGGCGGGCACCGGCATCGCCACGTTCTCCGACCGGTCCCGTGACGCGGTGCGCGGAGGCGGCCCCTTCGACGAGGACCCGGGCGTGCAGGGCTTCGCGAGCGGCCTCTACACCGACCCGAACTCCTCGACGGCGAACGGCACGTCGGCCGAGCAGAAGGCGCGCCTGCTGCACTACCAGGACCTCATCAAGGTCGGCCTGTCCGGAAACCTCGCTGCCTACGAGTTCACCGACACCGACGGCAAGAAGGTCAAGGGTTCCGGCGTCGACTACAACGGAGCGCCCGCCGGCTACGCGGACGCCCCCGGCGACGCCCTCGCCTACGCGGACGCCCACGACAACGAGTCGCTGTACGACGCGCTGACGTACAAGCTGCCCGCCACGACGAGCGCGGCCGACCGCGCCCGCATGCAGGTTCTCGCCATGGCCACCGCCTCCCTGTCGCAGGGCCCGGCCCTGTCCCAGGCGGGCAGCGACCTGCTCCGCTCCAAGTCGCTCGACCGGAACTCGTTCGACAGCGGCGACTGGTTCAACGCGATCCACTGGGACTGCCGCGCGGGCAACGGCTTCGGCCGCGGCCTGCCCCCGGCCGCCGACAACAAGGACAAGTGGCCCTACGCCAAACCCCTGTTGACGTCGGTACAGGCACCGGGCTGCCCGGAGATCACCGGGGCGTCCGCCGCGTACCAGGAGCTCCTGAAGATCCGCACGGACGAGTCCGCCTTCCACTTGTCCACGGCCGGGCAGGTCCAGAAGGAGCTGTCCTTCCCGCTCTCCGGCAAGGACGAGACGCCGGGCGTCATCACGATGCGCCTCGGCGACCTGGTGGTCGTCTTCAACGCGACCCCGAAGAGTCAGGAGCAGACGGTCGCCGGCCTCGCCGGTGACGCCTACCGCCTGCACCCGGTCCAGGCCGGAGGCGCCGACAAGGTCGTCAAGTCGGCGTCGTACAGCAAGAGTTCGGGGACCTTCACGGTCCCCGCACGCACCGTCGCGGTCTTCACCCGCTGATACCCCGCCGGTCGTCCCCCTCGAGGCGCGCGAGGGGGACGACCGCCGTCAGGCCGCACTGCCGCGGCCCCGACCGAGGAGTTCACGTGAACCTCTCCGCACGACCACGTACGCGCCGTCACAGACTTCGCCCCCTGGGCCTCGTGCTCGCGGTGATCGCCGCCCTCCTGGTGACGCTCCTGCCGGGCACCCCGTTCGGCGGCGTCCCCGCGAGTGCCGCCGACACGAACACGGCCACCGTCTACTACTCCACGACCAGCACCAACTGGGCCGCCTACAAGCTGCATTGGGCGCCGACCGGCGGAACCTGGACGACCGTGCCGGGCGTCGCCATGGAGGCCGCCTGCACCGGCTGGGTGAAGAAGACCGTCGACCTCGGTACCGCCACCACGTGGCAGGCGACCTTCAACAACGGCAACGGCACCTGGGACAACAACGGCGGCAACAACTACCAGTTGGGCACCGGGCTGATCACCGTCAAGGACGGTGTCGTCGCCCACAGCGACCCGTGCGCCGGCACCGAGCCCGCCGAGGGCAACGCCGCCACGGTCTACTACGAGACCACGACCATCAACTGGGCCGCCTACAACCTCCATTGGGCGCCGACCGGCGGCACCTGGACGACCGTCCCCGGTGTCGGCATGGAGGCCGCCTGCACCGGCTGGGTGAAGAAGACCGTCGACCTGGGGGCCGCCACCACGTGGCAGGCGACCTTCAACAACGGCAACGGCACCTGGGACAACAACAACGGCGGCAACTACCAGCTCGGCAAGGGCATCAACACCGTCAGGGCAGGCACCGCCACCAAGGACGCGAAGGACCCGTGCGCGGCCGCCGAACCCGACACCACCGCGCCCTCCGCACCCGGCAACGTCAAGGCGGCGGCCACCGGCACCGCCATCGTCCTGACCTGGGACGCGGCCACCGACGACACGGGCGTCACCGGCTACCAGATCACCCGCACCGGCGGCTCCAAGGGCACCTCCGTCATCGCCGCCACCTCCACCGTGTACTCCGACACGGGACTCGAGGCGAAGACCGCGTACACGTACACGGTCAAGGCGCTGGACGCCGCCGGGAACGCCTCGGCGGCGAGCGCGGAGGCGAAGGCCACCACCGGCGAGCAGCCCGCACGGACCACGGGCACCCCGCTCGGCGGCGACCCCCGCAAGGACCCCATCTACTTCGTGCTCACCGCCCGCTTCTACGACGGGGACAGCTCCAACAACCGGGGTGGCAGCCAGCACAAGAAGACCGGCAACGAGGCCAACAACGACCCCATGTTCCGCGGCGACTTCAAGGGCCTGGTCGAGAAGCTCGACTACATCAAGGGCCTCGGCATGTCCGCCGTCTGGATCACCCCGGTCGTCCTCAACCGCTCCGACTACGACTACCACGGGTACCACGGGTACGACTTCTACAAGGTCGACCCGCGCCTCGAATCCGCCGGTGCCTCCTACCAGGACCTGATCGACGCCGCCCACGCCAAGGGCATGAAGATCTACCAGGACGTCGTCTACAACCACTCCTCGCGCTGGGGCGCCAAGGGCCTGTACACGCCGACCGTGTACGGCGTCCGTGACGACCAGTGGAGCTGGTACTACGACCAGAAGCAGGACGGCTTCGAGTACGACGGCCTGACGGTCGAGCCGGTCTCCGGCAAGTCGTACTACAACGGCGACATGTGGTCGACGGCCGAGCCGAGCGGCAACACCTGCCTCAACTGGGGCAAGCCCACCGGCGCCAAGAGTCCCGAGGGCTACACCATCTACAACTGCCAGTGGCCCAGCCCGACATCGGGCATGTTCCCCAAGTCCCTCTACCACCAGTGCTGGATCGGCAACTGGGAGGGCGAGGACTCCCGTTCGTGCTGGCTGCACGAGGACCTCGCCGACTTCGACACGGAGAACGCGCAGGTGCAGAACTACCTGATCGGCGCCTACGACAAGTACATCGACATGGGCGTCGACGGCTTCCGCGTCGACACGGCCGTGCACATCCCGCGCGTCACCTGGAACCGCCGCTTCCTGCCCGCGATCCAGGAACGCGTCACGCAGCGCTTCGGGGCCGAGAAGGCCAAGGACTTCTTCGTCTTCGGCGAGGTCGCCGCCTTCGTCAACGACAAGTGGAACCGCGGCTCGGTCAACCACTCCGCGCAGTTCTACACCTGGAAGGAACGCAAGGAGTACGCCGCCGACGACGAGAAGGCGGCCCTGGAACAGTACGACTACGAGGAACAGCTGGGCACCGGCAGCCAGCCGACGTCCACCAACGCCTTCCTCGACGGGAACAGCTACCACACGCCCGATCACAGCAAGTTCTCCGGCATGAACATCATCGACATGCGCATGCACATGAACTTCGGCGACGCCTCCAACGCCTACAACAACGGCAAGGACTCGGACGACTCGACCAACGACGCCACCTACAACGTCGTCTACGTCGACAGCCACGACTACGGGCCGAACAAGAGCAGCGAACGCTACGCGGGCGGCACCGACGCCTGGGCCGAGAACATGGCGCTGATGTGGACGTTCCGCGGCATCCCGACGCTGTACTACGGCTCGGAGACCGAGTTCCAGAAGGGCCAGAAGATCGACTGCGGCACCACGTGCCCGCTGGCGACGACCGGCCGCGCCTACTACGGCGACAAACTGGAGGGCAGCGTCACCGCCTCCGGCTTCGGCACGGTCTCCAGCGCGTCCGGCGCCGTCGCCACCACCCTCGACGCGCCGCTGGTCAAGCACGTCCAGCGGCTCAACCAGATCCGCCGGGCCGTGCCCGCCCTCCAGACGGGCCAGTACTCGACGGCCGACATCAGCGGGAACATGGCGTTCAAGCGGCGCTACACCGACACCGCGACCGGCGTCGACAGCTTCGCGCTGGTGGCCGTCACCGACGGCGCCACGTACAGGAACATCCCGAACGGGACCTACAAGGACGCCGTCACCGGCGACGTGCGGACCGTCACCGACGGCACCCTCACCGTGGCCGCACCCGGCAAGGGCAATCTGCGGGTGTACGTCCTGGACCTGGGCGGCAAGAACGCGGCGCCGGGCAAGGTCGGCACCGCGGGCCCGTACCTGAAGTAGCGCGGACGGACCCATCGGCCCGGGCACGGGCCGGTGGGTCCGCCGTTCCCCGCCCTGCGCCCCGGTACGGGGTCTGGGCACGGCCTCGCCCCCGTTCACCGGCTACCATTCCAGACCGTGATCAGGGCGAGGAGTTGCTGATGGGCGGCAGGGCGGCCTCCGGGAACGGGAGCCATACGGCGGGCGAAGGTGCCACGCGGCCACCGCGGCTTGAACGGGGCCGCAGCGCCCTCGGCCCCGCGCTCGAACTCGTCCACACCGGACGCGCCCCGACCCGCGCCGTCCTCACCGCCGAACTCGGCGTGACCCGCGCCACCGCGGGCGCCGTCGCCGCGGAACTCGAAGCGCTCGGCCTCATCAGGATCGACGCCAGGCCTAGCGCCGCCGCCGGCTCCCAGGGGCGCCCCTCGCACCGCCTCTCTGTGGCCGAGGACGGGCCTGTCGCCCTCGCCGCCCAGGTCCACTCCGACGGCTACCGCGCGGCCCTCGTCGGCCTCGGCGGGCAGATCGTCGCCACCACCCCCGGCTGCGAGATCATCGACCCCGACCCGGCGGACGTGCTGCGCTCCGTGGTGGAGGCGGGCGTCAGGCTCCTGGAGAGCAGCGGCCGGCGCTGCGTCGGCGCGGGCCTCGCCGTGCCGTCCGCCGTCGCCGAACCCGATGGCACCGCCCTCAACCCGCTGCACCTGGCCTGGCCCGCGGGAGCCCCGGTCCGGCAGATCTTCGCCGACTGCGTCCGCGAGGCGGACCTCGGCATCCCGGCGTTCGCCGCGAACGACGTCAACCTGGGCGCGCTCGCCGAGCACCGGCACGGCGCCGGACGCGGCGCCCGCGACCTGCTGTGTGTCGCCACCGGACACCGTGGGGTCGGCGGCGCGCTCGTCCTGGACGGCCATCTGCACACCGGCAGTTCGGGCCTCGCCCTGGAGGTCGGGCACCTCACCGTCAACCCCGAGGGCCGCCCCTGCCACTGCGGCAGCCGCGGCTGCCTGGACGTGGAGGCCGATCCGCTGGCCTTCCTCATCGCGGCGGGCCGCACCCCCGACCCCGGCGGGTCGCTCCTGGAGCAGGCCCGCGGCCTGCTGCGCGACGCCCCGGGCGACGGCGCGGTGCGCGCGGCCACCGAGACTCTCATCGACCGCCTCGGACTCGGCCTGGCCGGCCTGGTCAACATCCTCAACCCGGACCGGATCATCCTGGGCGGCCTGCACCGCACCCTGCTCGATGTCGACCCGGAGCGGCTGCGGGCCGTCGTGGCCGACCGCAGTCTGTGGGGACGCAGCGGCGGGGTGCCCATCCTGGCGTGCACGCTCGACCACAACAGCCTGGTCGGCGCCGCCGAGCTGGCCTGGCAGCCGGTGCTCGACGACCCGATCGCGGCGCTCACCGCGCCGAGCTGAGCGGCAGGGCCCGTCACTCGCCCCAGTCGAGCTGCTCCTCCGGCACGCCCACGGACCGGCCGTGCGCGCGTGCCGCCTCGCGGCCCGCCGCGTCACCGCGCCGGTACCGGCACACGTGCCCGGCGAACACCACGTACACCTCGGTGGCGCCGTGGAAGTCCGCGTACCAGCCGCCCTCGGGGGACAGGCAGTCCGCCAACGCGTCGGCGAGCGCGGGGGCGTCGCGGTCCGCGGCCTCGAAGTGCAGCAGCGTCCAGTCGGCCGGCTGGCCGTCCCCGACGCCCGCCGCACGCACCCGGCGCACCCGGGTGAGGGACAGCGGTACTCCGCTCAACTCGCCGTCCGCGCGCAGGCTTTCGGCGACCAGTACTCCAGAGACCACGTCCGCACCCCTCATCGCCACTCGACCGAGAACGCCTGTGCCGGATTGTCCACGAGGATCCGCTCCACCGCCTCCTTGCCCAGCTCGGCCTCCAGCCGGGGCCGCACCCGCCGCAGCAGGTACGGCATCCCGGGCCCACCGCTCACCGACCGCGCGCCGGCGGTCGTGGTGTCGCCGCCCAGCAGCAGCCGGTCCGCGTACCCGGCACCGGCGAGCGCCGCCATCACGTCGGGCATCCGCCAGTCCGTGGCGTGGTTGCCCCGCGACGGCCCGTCGAGCGCCACGTACGCACCTGAGCGGGCGGCCTCGCGCTGCGTCACGACGTCGGGGCAGCGATTGAGGTGCCCGAGGATCACCCGGTGCGCGGGCACCGCCAACTCGTCGCACAGCAGGTCGAGCACGTCCAGGGCGCCCGTGCCCAGCTCGTGGTGGACGGCGATCGGCGCCCCCGTCGCGTGATGCGCCTCCGCGGCGGCCCGCATCGTCCACCGGGCGTGCGCGTCGAGTGCGTGGAACCCGCCCGCGACCTTGATCAGACCGGCCCGAACGCCACTGTCCCCGATGCCCTCGGTGAGCTCGCGCACGAAGACCTCGGCCAGGTCCGTCCGGCGCGCGTCCAGCAACTCGCCCGGATAGTGGGCCGCTTGGTGCAGACCGGTCGCGGCGACGACGCGCACCCCGGTCGCCTCCGCGAGCGCGGGCAGCTCGGCGGCCCGGCGCCCCAGCCCGTACGGGGTCCACTGCACGACGGTGCCGCCGCCCACCGCCGCGTACGCCGCCAGCTCCTGCCGTGCGAGTCCGGTGTCGGCCAGCTCCTGCCCGGGCAGCAGCGGGCTGCGGAAGAAGAGGTGGTCATGGGCGTCGACCACGCCCAACGTCCGTGGATCCAGGTCTCCTTGAACGCTGCGTACGGTGCCGCTCACCACTGCCTCCCACGGTGCAGAAGATGCCGCTCGGGCTGCGACAGGTGCAGCACCTGGTAGACGTCGCCGGACGCCTTCGGGGCGTCGTGCGCCCAGACCGAGAAGGTCACCAGCTCCCAGGTGCGCGGATCCACCCCGGCCGCGGTGTACAACACGCCGTCCTGGGCGGCCAGTTGCCCGGTCGCGGCCACCGCGTCCGCCGTCACCGCGGGCAGATCGGCACCCGCCTCGACGGGCGTCCGCGACCGCACCGCGCTGCGCGCCGGCTCCGCGCTCGCGGGCCCCTCCTCGTACGCGATCCCGGTCCAGTGCCGCACGACCGGACGCCCGAAGTCGTTCACCACGCCCTGAAAACCCGGGCCCCAGAGGAAGGAGTTCATGCCCTGCGCGGTGTTCCACAGGTAGAAGGAGCCGTACAGGTTCACCGGAGAGTCCTGCTCGCCGCGCACCCGCATCAGGTACGCCTTGGCGCCGAGGCCCGGGTAGTCGTCCAGCAGATGGCCCTTGGCCGCCACCCGCGCGCGGATGACGTCCATGTCGTAGTCGGCGGGCAGCGTCATCTCGTAGTTCATCGCATGCACGGTCGGTCTCCTCGTCAGTGCGCCGGGTGCGGGTCGTCGGCCGTGACGTGCGCGCCCCAGCAGGCCGTGGTGCCGTCCTCGGCCGCCTCGACGGCAGCGAGGTGCGTCATGAACGTGCGCGGCCCCGCCCCGTGCCAGTGCCACTCGTCGGGCTCGATCCAGACGGTGTCGCCCGCCCGGATCATCTCGACCTCACCACCCCTGCGCTGCACCCGGCCCTCGCCCGCGAGGACGTGCAGTACCTGGCCGTGCGGGTGGGTGTGCCAGGCGGTGTGCGCGCCCGGAGCGAAGTGGACGTTGAACATCCGCAACCGGGACGGGAGGTGAGGGCCGGCGATCTCCTCCAGCCAGACCGTCCCGGTGAAGTTCTCCGCCGGACCCTGCAGCGAGTCGGGGCGATGGCGCGTGATCTGCACGAAGGTGTCCTCAGTCCGTGGTGGTGGCGGGGGAGCGGAGCAGGGAGAGCAGGCCGCGGACGCCCGCGTCGAACGCGTCGGTGGACCCGGAGGCGCGCGCCAGGACGTAACCGCCCTGCACGGTCGCGACGACGGCGGCGGCGATGTCGGCCGGCACCAGGTGGGGAGCGAACTCGCCGTCCGTCACGCCCTCCTGGACGACGTCGGCGATCCGGCTCTTCACATACGCGATCGTCTCGTCGACCGGCGCGCGCAGCTCGTCGCTGGCGATCACGTCCGGGTCCATGGTCAGCCGCCCGACCGGGCAGCCGCGCAGCACGTCGCGCTCGCGCAGCAGATACGCCTCGACCCGCTCGTACGCCGAACCGTCCGCGCCGAGCAGCCGGTCGATCGTGGCCCGCATCTCCTCGCCGGTGCGCCGGATCGCGGCGAGCGCGAGATCGCCCTTGCCGGTGAAGTGGTGGTACATGCTGCCCTGACCGACGCCCGCCTGCTGCAGGATCGCCTTCGGGCTGGTGCCGACGTACCCGCGCTCCCACAGGAGCTCGCGGGTCGTCTCGATCAGTCGCTCCTGAGTGTTCATGACCTCACCGTACATACTAGTAGTTACAGAAGGCAAGGGCAGAGGGGTGGGAGCAGCCGGAAGGCGCCGTCGTACTCCCGCGGTGGTACGCGATGTGCCGCTGGCCGTACGACGACCTGGCCCCCCTCGCGGAGCGACGCTCGAGTCATCAATCACCGACGTCCTTCGGGAGATGAGTCAGATGCAGACCCTCGCGCACTTCGGCGGCGGCCCCGGACCGTGGATCCTTCTCTTCCCGCTGATCTGGGCGGCCGTCGTGGTCGGCGGCATCACCCTGCTGCGCCGCACCGTGTGGCGCGGGCGGCGCGGCCCCTGGCGGCCGGGACCGGCCCGCGTCGACCAGAACTCGCCGATCGCCGTCCTCGGCCGGCGGTTCGCCTCCGGTGAGATCGACGAGGACGAGTACTGGCGCCGGCTGACCGTCCTGAACGAGGAGTTCGGACGCTACGGCAGCCAGACCAAGGACGGTGCGGCATGACCACCGCGACGCTCACCGACACCGCAGCGCGCGTCGAGAACGCCGTCAAGGTGTACGGCTCCGGCGACACCGCCGTCCGTGCCCTCGACGGCGTGAGCGTCGACTTCCGCGCCGGACGGTTCACCGCGATCATGGGGCCCTCGGGTTCCGGCAAGTCGACTCTCATGCACTGCGCGGCAGGGCTCGACACCCTCACCGGCGGCGCCGCGTACCTCGGCGACACCGAACTGAGCGCCCTCGACGACAAGCGGCTGACCCTGCTGCGGCGGGACCGGATCGGGTTCGTCTTCCAGGCGTTCAACCTGGTGCCGACCCTGACCGTCGCCGAGAACATCACCCTGCCGATCGACCTGGCCGGCGCCCGGGCCGACACCGAGTGGCTCGACGCGCTCGTCGACGTCGTCGGACTGCGCGACCGGCTGCACCACCGGCCCGCCGAACTCTCCGGCGGACAGCAGCAACGCGTCGCCGTGGCGCGGGCGTTCGCGGGCCGGCCCGACGTCGTCTTCGCCGACGAGCCCACCGGCAACCTCGACTCCCGCTCGGGCGCCGAGGTCCTCGGCCTGCTCGGCGACGCCGTGCGCCGCACCGCCCGCACCGTCGTCATGGTCACCCACGACCCGGTCGCCGCCGCCCACGCCGACGAGGTCGTCTTCCTCGCCGACGGCCGCCTCGTCGACCGCATGGCACACCCCACCGCCGAGAAGGTCCTCGACCGGATGAAGGCCTTCGACGGCACCCGAGGGGACGGATCGTCATGAACGCCTCCGCACGCCTCAGCCTCAGGTCCCTGCGCGCGCACAAGCGACGCTTCGCGGGCACGTTCACCGCCGTCGTGCTCGGCGTCGCGTTCCTCGCGGGCACCCTCGTCATGGGCGACACGCTCCGCGCGAGCTTCGACTCGATGTTCGCCGGAGCCAGCAGCGGCACGGACGCCGTCGTCCGCAGCACCAACGTCATCACCACGCCCGGCGAGAGCCAGGGCACCCGGCAGCCCGTCCGCGCCTCGCTCGCCGACGACCTCGCAGGGCAGCCGGGCGTCGCCGCGGCCACGCCGAACATCCAGGGCGCGGGCCAGCTCATCGGCGCGAACGGCAAGCCCATCGGCGGCCAGGGCCCGCCCACCCTCGCCGGCAACTGGATCGACGACCCCGAACTCAACGCGTACCAGCTCGCCGAGGGCCGCGCCCCGCGCAAGGCGGGCGAAGTCGTCGTCAACCGCGGCGCCGCGAAGACCGGCGACCTGGAGATCGGCGACACGACGACGCTGCGCACGCCCGACCCCGTGCAGGTCACCGTCGTCGGCCTGGCCACCTCCGGCGGCGAGGACGGCATGGCCCAGGTGACCTTCACCGGAATGACCCGCGCGGACGCCGAGAAGTACCTCACGCCGAAGCCGGGGGAGGCGTCGACCATCCAGGTGCGGGCCGGACCGGGCGTCAGCCAGCAGGAGCTCGTCGACACGCTGAAGGACCGCCTTCCCCGGGGCGTCGAGGCCATCACCGGCACGGAGGCGGCCCAGGAGAACACCGACATGATCTCCGGCCAGTTCCTGAACCTCTTCACCACGTTCCTGCTCGTCTTCTCCGGCATCGCGCTGCTCGTCGCGACCTTCTCCATCCACAACACGTTCGCGATCGTCGTGGCCCAGCGCACCCGGGAGAACGCCCTGTTGAGGGCGCTCGGCGCATCCCGCAGGCAGGTCACCGCGGCGACCCTCGCCGAGGCCGGCTGCGTGGCCGTCCTCGCCTCGGCCGCCGGACTCGCGGGCGGCATCGGCATCGCCGCCGGTCTGCAGGCGCTCTTCCCCGCCATCGGATTCCCCTTCCCCGACGGCGAGTTGGTGATCAGCGCCCTGTCCATGCTGCTGCCGCTCGCCGTCGGCGTCGTGGTCTGCCTCGGCTCCGCCCTGCTGCCCGCCCTGCGCGCCGGACGCACCGCGCCCCTCGCCGCGCTGCGCGAGACCGCCGTCGACGACTCCGGCGCCTCGCGCCGCCGCGCCGTCGTCGGCACGGTCCTCGGCGCCGCCGCGCTCGCCGCCACCCTGGCCGGCGTCCTGGTGTCCCCCTCGCTCACCCTGGCCGGGGTCGGCGCCGTCCTGGTGCTCGCCTCGTTCGTGGTGCTCGGGCCGGTCGCCTCGACCTCAACGGTCCGCGTCCTCGGCAGCCCGCTCGACCGGCTCCGTGGCGTCACCGGCTCACTCGCCCGGCGCAACGCCCTGCGCAGCCCGAAGCGCACCGCCGCCACGGCCGGCGCGCTGATGATCGGCGTCGCCGTGGTCTCCCTGTTCACCGTCTTCGGCGCCTCGCTCAAGGCCACCATGGACCAGACCGTCAGCCGCTCCTTCGCCGGTGACGTCGCCGTCTCCACCCCGTCGTTCGGCGCGGGCGGCAGCGGGCTGAGCCCCAAGCTGGCCCCGGCCCTCGCGCGCCGGCCCGAGGTGGCCACCGCCGTCGGACTCGGCAAGGGCGTCGCGGCCGTCGACGGCAAGGGCCGCGCCCTGACCGTCACCGACCCGGCCGCCCTCGCCCGGGCCTTCGACCTCGGCACGGTCCGCGGCTCGCTCGACGACCTGGGCACGCACGGCATCGCCCTCACCGAGAACGAGGCCGACGCCCTGCACCTGAAGGTCGGCGACACCACCCGGCTCGCCTTCACCGACGGCACCCGCGAACCGTTCACCGTCCGCGCCGTCTACGACCGGTCCGAACTCGCCGGCGACTATGTCATCACCCGGGAGGCCTGGGCCCCGCACCGCGCCCAGGACTCCGACACCCTCGTCTCCGTGACGTTCAAGGACGGCGTGAGCGCGGCCGACGGCAAGGCGGCGGTCGAGAAGGTCGCGGCCGCGTACGGCGATCCCGAGGTGCAGACCCGCGACGCGTACGCGCAGTCGGCGGCGGGCGGCATCGACATGATGCTCACCCTCGTCTACGCGCTGCTCGCCCTCGCCGTCCTGATCGCCCTGCTCGGCATCGCCAACACGCTCACCCTCGCCGTGCACGAACGCACCCGCGAGCTGGGCCTGCTGCGGGCCGTCGGGCAGACCCGGGCACAGCTGCGGGCCATGGTCCGCTGGGAGTCCGTGCTGGTCGCCGCGTTCGGCACGGCCGGCGGACTGGTCCTCGGCGGATTCCTCGGCTGGGTCCTGGTCAGGGCGTCCGACGGCGCGAGCGACAGCGACTTCGCGTTCGCGCTGCCGCCGCTGCAACTGGTCGTCGTGGCCCTCGTCGGCCTCGCCGCCGGCGCCCTCGCGGGACTGCGCCCGGCCCGCAGGGCGGCCCGCCTCGACGTGCTGCGCGCCATCGCCACCGAGTGACGCGGATCCGTCCTGACGGTGTGATCACCGCCCGGTCAGCCTGCGACGGCCGACCGGGCGGGAGCATGCGTGGGCGCGTCGGCGTGGACTGCGGCCGTGGAGCCGTACACCGGATACGGGGGCAGGGCCACCGCGGGCGACGGGGCGGGCAGCGAGAACCAGACGACCTTGCCGCCGTCGCCGTGCGGCCGCACCCCCCAGTCGTCGCTCACCGAGGCGACCATCGCGAGACCGCGTCCGCAGGTCGCCAGCGGATCGGCGTCGCGGACCTCGGGGAACCGCGGATCGTGGTCGTACACGGAGACCGTCAGCCGGTCCCTGCGCAGTTCGATCTCCACGGTGCACATCTTGTCCGGCTCGGCATGCCGGTGGACGTTGGTCAGCAGCTCGGTGACACCGAGCGCCGCCAGGTCGATCAGTGGATCGAGATGCCAGTAGCGCAACTGCGCCGATACGATTCTGCGGACCTGACCGATCCGCGACGGCAGGGCTTGGAGCTCCACCGTGCAATGCCTGCTCGGCTGGCTGATCACGGCTGCGACTCCCCGAAAGAGGTCCGGAAGACGAGATCGGATCGAGCGGAAGGACCACGCTGTGAACAGGACCGCCCGCTGCTTGTGTCCGGCGGGCTGGTTCGCAGCGTCATCGCCGGTAAACCCTGAGTAGTGATGTGTGACCAGAGTGACCCAGGGGATGCGGGCGTGCAACTTCGACGGCTGCCCCTCCGGAGCGCGTGGAACTAGGACGTGCGGGTCGTGGCCCTGCGCACGGCCTCGATGAACCGGCGTGCCGTCGGCGGTCCGGCATCGCCACCCTGACCGCCGAGCCGCAGCAGGTACCGCCTGCCGTCGACCTCGGCCGTCGCGCGGTCGTCGGCGCCGAACCAGGGCTTGCCCGCACGGACTTCGTCGAGGGGGGCGCTGTCGATCTCACTGCCGTAACTCGTGAGCAACTCCAGCCTGCCGCCCTTGATCCGGACCTGGCCGGCCCGGGTCAGAGAGCGCAACCGCCGCCCGATCCGCACGCCCGTCGCCGTGAACTCCGGCTCCGCCATGCCGCTTCGCCCCCTCAGTGCGTTCGTGCGGTGCAGTCTGCACGCACCTGGCCAGGAGCACCAGTGTGCATGTGGACGTGGAGTGAAGCAGTGGGTGCAAACGGAATGCGCGCCCCCCTCGCACGTCCGTTCCCGCCCGGTCGCCAGGCCGTCCTTTGAGGCGCTCAAAGGTGTGTTTATGCAGGTGAGAAGCGTGCGGAAGGTGTCTATGATCGAGGCGTCCGGGTCGCTCCGACCGGGGCCGCACCGGTCCGCTGGGCATCCCCTGCCGATCCATTGTCGGGGGCCTGCCCGGGCCGACGCTCGGAACGACGCGAAGGAGCCGTGCGGTGAGCACGATTCAGCAAGGCCGTCCCCTGGGCGACGGCGCGGCCGGTGAACCGATGCCGACGCTCGACGTCGACCACACGGATCCCGACTACCGAACCTGGCTCAAAGAAGCCGTCCGCAAGGTGCAGGCCGACAGCAACCGCTCGGCCGACACCCACCTGCTGCGCTTCCCGCTGCCGGAGCACTGGGGCATCGACCTCTACCTCAAGGACGAGTCGACCCACCCCACGGGAAGTCTCAAGCACCGCCTGGCACGCTCGCTGTTCCTCTACGGCCTGTGCAACGGCTGGATCCGTCCGGGCCGCCCCGTCATCGAGGCGTCGAGCGGCTCGACGGCGGTCTCGGAGGCCTACTTCGCGAAGCTGATCGGCGTCCCCTTCATCGCGGTGATGCCCCGTACGACCAGCGCCGAGAAGTGCCGACTCATCGAATTCCACGGCGCCCGGTGCCACTTCGTCGACGACCCCATGACGGTGTACGCGGAGGCCGCCGACCTGGCCGCCCGCACCGGCGGTCACTACATGGACCAGTTCACCTACGCGGAGCGGGCCACGGACTGGCGCGGCAACAACAACATCGCCGAGTCGATCTATCGACAGATGGAGCTGGAGCGCTACCCGCACCCGGCGTGGATCGTCGCGACGGCCGGCACCGGCGGCACCTCGGCGACCCTCGCCCGCTACGTCCACTACATGCAGCACGACACCCGCATCTGTGTCGCCGACCCCGAGAACTCCTGCTTCTTCGAAGGCTGGACGACGGACAACGCCGACGCGACGAGCGACTGCGGCTCCCGCATCGAGGGCATCGGCCGCCCTCGCATGGAGCCCAGCTTCGTGCCCGGCGCCATCGACCGCATGATGAAGGTCCCCGACGCGGCGAGCGTGGCGGCCGTCCGCGCCCTGGAGCAGGCCATCGGCCGCAAGGCGGGCGGCTCGACGGGCACCGGCCTGTGGAGCGCCCTGAAGATCGTCGCCGAGATGGTGGCGCAGGGCCGCACCGGCAGCGTCGTGACCCTGCTGTGCGACCCCGGCGACCGCTACCTGGACAAGTACTACTCGGACGACTGGCTGGCGCGGCAGGGCCTGGACATCGCCCCGTACGCCGAGGCCATCACGCAGCTGCTCGAGACGGGACAGTGGCCCGAGTGACCGGCTCCGCCTAGGCGTTCGCCGACGACAGGCGCCGGTCCAGGGCTCCGACCGCGTCCCGGAAGGCCCGCCCGAGACCGGCCCGGCCCACCTTCAGACCCACCCGGAACGGGGCGGCGCCGTCCGCCGCGAACGTCCACTGCACGCGGGAGCCGCCGGGCACGGCGACGACCCGCCACTCCTCCAACAGGGCCCGCACACCCGGTGCGTTGGTCTCGTCCACCCGGTACGCGTACAGCCCGTCGGGCTCGGCGGCCACGATGGTCTCCACGAACCGGGTCCCGCCCTTGAGCCGGACCTCGCGCCGCGGGCCGTCGGCCCCGTCGTCGAGGGGTCTGGCCAGGGTCACCGCCGAGAACCACTGGGGCCACCCGGCGACGTCCTCCGCGAGCGCCCGGTACACGGCGTCCGGCGATGCGGACACCTCACGGGCGAACACGAGCCGCAGCGGCGCCGTCTCGACGAAATCGAGACCGACGGGGAGAAGTCGACGTGCCATGAACGTTCAGCCCCCAAACAGGAAGACGCCACCAACGGACGGGCAGAACAGAGCGGTTGACCGGGTACGGTCACCATAGCTGTCGGCCCGTCAGATGTCTGTACCGGTCTCGGGCTCACCGGCGACGACCAGCCGCACGTGCTCGGAGACCTCCGCGCGGGCGTCGACGGGCAGCCCCGCGTCCGTCACCAGGGTGTCCACCTGGTCGAGCGAGGCGAACGAACTCAGGCCCACCGTCCCCCACTTGGTGTGGTCGGCGACGACGACCACCCGCCGCGCGGACTGCACCAGCCGCCGGTTCGTCTCGGCCTCCGCCAGGTTCGGCGTGGACAGGCCCGCCTCCGGGCTTATCCCGTGCACGCCGAGGAACAGCACGTCGAAGTGGAGCGCCGCGATGGCCTGGTCGGCGACGGGCCCCACCAGCGAGTCGGACGGCGTGCGCACACCACCGGTCAGCACCACGGTGGCCGCGCCCTGCCGGGTCCCCGCACTGCGCTGCGCGGCGTGGAACACGTCCGCCACCCGCACCGAGTTCGTCACCACCGTCAGGTCCGGCACGTCGAGCAGCTGCTGGGCCAGCGCGTACGTCGTCGTCCCGCCGGAGAGGGCGATCGCGGTGCCCGGCGCGGCCAGCGTGGCGGCGGTCCGCGCGATGTCCTCCTTGGCGGTCAGCTCCAAGCCCGACTTGGCCTCGAACCCGGGCTCGTGCGTGCTCGCCTCGACGACCGGCACGGCCCCGCCGTGCACCTTCTCCAGCACGCCCTGCCGGGCCAGTGCGTCCAGATCGCGGCGGACCGTCATGTCCGACACGCCGAGCTTCCTGGTGAGTTCATTGACCCGGACGCCGCCGCGGCGACGCACCTCGTCGAGGATCAGGGCGCGGCGCTGCTCCGCGAGGAGGTTCTGGTTCTCGCTCACGTCCCGTCGGGTCCCTTCGCCTCGTCACACCAGCCACGTTCAGGTCTTCGGCGTCATCCTCGCACGCGGCACCGACACCCGTACCACCACCCGCGCGCCCGACCAGCGCGGCGGCACCCCGCGGTGGCGAAATCCGCACGACGGGTCGGGGAGATTCCGTGACGAGGGGTGCGCACGGGAGCACTGAGCCGGGATCCTGGTAACGCTCAGGAACGGGGGACACATGAATACGGCGCGCGAGAACCACGAGAAGGTGCACGAGAAAGTGCACGAGAAGGCGGCGGTGGCGGACGAGACCGCCCTGGAGCTGCTGGTCCACGGGGTCGGCGGCACCACACCTCAGGAGATGCTCGACGACCCGCAGACGGTACGGGTGTCGGGTGACGAGACGGCGGCCGTCTTCCGCCGCGGCGAGGACGTCGACGCGGAGGCACGGCCGGAGGACTACCGGGGCAAGCCGGTCCCCGAGGCGTACGTGTGGTGCAACCTCACCTCGGGCAACGGCTCCCGGGCACTGTGGCTGCTGCTGCTCCCCTTCATGGTCGTCAACCTCGCCCACTGGATGCGGCCCAACGCCCGCAGGAAATCCCGGAACGTCCGGCTCTACGGCCTGCTGGTCCGCCTCACCGGACTCACGCTCACCGTGCTCCTGGTGGCCGCGGTCTGCGAGGTCGCGCTCGACCTGACGGCCTGGCAGTGCGCGGGCACCGCCGCGTGCGCGGACCAGCGGGCCTGGCTGGGCTTCCTCGCGGTCGACGCGCACGGCGCGGGCGGCTGGTGGAGCCAGCCCGGCCGACGGCTCGCCCTCGCCTCGCTCGTGCCCACCGCCCTGACGGCACTCCTGTGGTACCTCTCGCACCGCACCTGGAGCGCCTACGAGTCGCAGCGCCCGCTGCCGCACCAGCCCGACGCCGACGACGGCGAGACGAGCGGCGCGCTCGGCAGGCCCGGGTTCTGGTACGGGCGGCGCCTCGTCGCCCGGCTGCGCGCCGCGCACACCGCGGCGGGCCTGCTCACCGTGGCGGCGGCCGTCGGCACCTCGGCCGCCCGGCACGACCGCGCTCCCGGCGGACCGGTCGTCCTCGACGTCCTCGGGTGGGCCCTCGTCGGCTCGCTGGCCGTGGGCACACTCCTGGTCGTCGGCGTCGTCGCGCGCCGGGGCCGCAGCGAGAACAAGCTCGACATCAGCCTGGACAAGACCCTGGTGCGCGCCCTGCCGTACGGCGCGCTCGGCCTGCTCGTCCTCAGCATGCTGTACGCGGGCTGGTCGCGCCCCGACTGGCGGTCGGCGGGCCGGCTGCCGGGCGACACGACGTTCGGCGGCATCGCACTCGTGCAGGGCGCCCTGGTGATCGCCCTCGCCGTGGTCGCCACGGCGATCTACCGCACGGCGCCCGACCACCGCACCGCGCTGCGCGGCCTCGGCGGACCCGCCACCGCGATGCTCGCCTGCGCCCTGGGCGGCGTGATGACCGGCGGCATCGCGCAGCGCGTCGCGGACTGGCTCGACGGCACCAGCGGCCTGATCAAGGGCCCGCCGGTGCTGCTGTCCTGGCAGGCCGCCGTCATCCCGCCCCTCCTGGTGATCGTCGCCGTCCTGTGCGCCGCCCTCGCCGTACGCACCGCACGCGTCAAGAAGCGCGAGAAGACCCAGGTCGGCCTGGACTACGCCCTGGACGAGCGCTCCGCCGAACCCGGCGAGCGCCCCGACCCGACGCGCACCGCACGGATCGCCGGCACCCGCGCACGGGCCGCCCTCACCGACCGGGCACCCCTGATGATCGGCGTCGTCTCGTCCGTGACCCTGCTGCTCGGCGCCCTCGCCGTGGCCGGTGCCTGGGCCACCGGAAAGGTGCCGGGAACCGCCGCCGAGGGCACCTTCTCCGTCGTCGAGGGAGCCGCGGACACCGCGCAGGCACTCGGCTCCTGGCTGATCGGCTTCGGCTTCATACTGTTCGTCACCTGGGGCCGCCGCGCCTACAAGGACGCGTCCGCACGCCGCACCATCGGCATCCTCTGGGACGTGGGCACCTTCTGGCCGCGAGCCGCGCACCCCTTCGCGCCCCCCTGCTACGCCGAGCGCGCCGTCCCCGACCTCACCTGGCGCATGGCCACCTGGACCCGCGCCACCGGCGGCCGGCTCGTGCTGTCCGGGCACTCACAGGGCAGCGTGCTGGCGGCCGCGGCGGCCTGGCAACTGCACCCCTCCGTGCGCAAGCGCGTCGGACTGCTCACCTACGGGTCGCCGCTGGAGCGGCTGTACGGACGCTGGTTCCCCGTGCACTTCGGACCCGCGGCCCTCACGTCGCTGCACCGGCAGGTCGACTGCTGGCGCAATCTGCACCGCAGGACGGACCCGATCGGCGGCCCGATCGACCTGCCCGGCGAATGCGGCCCCCAGGTCGACCACCCGGCCCTCCTGGACCCGCTCGCCTACGGCCGCACCGAGCAACACCCGCTGCCCGCACCGATCCTGGGTCACGGCGACTACCAGGCCGACCCGGTCTTCGCCGAGGAACGCACCCGCCTCCTGGCCCGCCTCAAGCCCGGCGTCCCGCAGCCGCGCCCCGAGGGCGAGCCTCAGGGCAGCTCCGGCAGGTCCTCCGGGTAGAGGAGCGTCAGGTCGTCGGTGTCCGGCTCGTCGACCTGGGCGACCCGGCCCGCGTGCCGCTCCACCATCGACTCGAACGTCTGCCGCGCGGTGCGGCCGTTGCCGAACGCCGGACCCTTCGGGATCGCCGTGAAGTACTTCAGAAGGGCTTCCGGCGTCCCGGAGGCGAGCCGGTACTCGTGCTCGTCCGCCTGCTGCTCCACGATCCGCAGCAGCTCCTCGGGGAGGTAGTCGGAGAACGTGATGGTCCGTGAGAACCGGGACGCCACACCGGGGTTGACCGAGAGGAAGCGCTCCATCTCCGCCGTGTAGCCCGCGACGATGACGACGACCGAGTCCCGCTGGTCCTCCATCAGCTTCACGAGCGTGTCGATCGCCTCACGGCCGAAGTCCCGCCCCGAGTCCTCGGGGGACAGGGCGTACGCCTCGTCGATGAACAGCACGCCGCCCTGGGCCCGTTGGAAGGCCTCCTGGGTACGGATCGCGGTCGATCCGATGTGCTCGCCGACCAGATCGACCCGGGACACCTCCACCAGGTGCCCCGTCCCCAGGACGCCGAGCGAGGCGAGGATCTCGCCGTAGAGCCGCGCCACCGTCGTCTTGCCCGTGCCGGGGGAGCCGGTGAACACCAAGTGCCGTCGCACGGACGCGGCCTTGAGACCGGCCTCCTGGCGCCTGCGCCCCACCTCGATCATGTCGGTGAGCGCCCGCACCTCGCGCTTGACGCTCTCCAGGCCCACCAGCGCGTCGAGTTCACCGAGTACCGCCTTCGACGTGCGCGAAGGCTGCGCCTCCTCCTGGGGCGGCGCGGCGGGCCGCTGGTCGGGCACCGCGCTGAGCAGCCCCACGGACTGCGTCGCGGTCTGCACGACCGGCTCCGGAGCGGCCGTCGCCCCCGGACGCATCCCGCCGCTCTCGTCGCTGGTGCACTCCTCGACCAGCGGGCCGTCCTCGGCGAACTCGTAGCCACCGCGCGAGCACCGCTCCGTACGGCACTTCTTGAGCGTGGTACGGCAGCCGTCGATCACGTGGAAGCCGTAGCCGCCGCTGCCCGACACGCGGCAGCCGTGGAAGCTGCCCCGGCCGCCCGCCGACACGTAGAAGCCGGCCTCCGCGGGGGAGGTGACCGAGCAGCGCTCGATGGTCGGGTCGGCGCCCTTGGTGACGATCACGCCCGTCTGGGTCGCGTCCACCGTGCAGTTGGACAACGTGCCGCCGCTGCCGTGGTCACGGAACCAGGCGCCCGTCGCGGCCTCCCGGATGCGGCAGTCGTCGAGCTGCGCGGTCGCGCCGTCGCTCACCGACACCGCCGTGTTGCGCACCTGCGAGAGGTCGGTGTCGACGACGTCCACGCGCGAACCGCGGTCGAGCACGAACAGTGCGTCCGGCACGTCGTGCACCCGGCACGCGTCCAGCACCGCGGTCGCCCCGTCGCTCACCCACACCGCCGGATAGTCCCCCGTGCTGTCGTGGATCTCGCACTGGTTGGCGTCCACCCGCGTGCCCGGGTCCCACACCGAAAGACCGTTGCGCCCGAACTGCCGCACGGTGGAACGGGTCAGGGTGAGCACGGACCGGGAGCGCAGGTCCACCGCGTTCTCCGGGACGTCGTGGATGCGGCAGTCCGCGAGGGTCAGCACCGCGTCCGTGTCGAGCGTGACCCCGTCGGCCGTCGTGCGGTGCACGTCGCAGTCCGTCAGGTGCGCGGTGGCCCGCCCGGTGATCTGCACGCCCGAGCCCTTGACCTCGTACACCTCGCAGCCGACGGCCTCCAGACCGGTGTGCTCGCCGGTCGCGGAGAGGCCCGATCCCGACGTGTGGTGCACCCGGCAGCGCTCCAGGCGGGGGTGCGCGCCACCGCGCACGGCGACGCCGGCCTGACCGGCGGCGACCACCTCGCACTCCTCGAACACACCGCCCCCGCCGTCCAGTACGGCGATGCCGATGCCGCCCGGATTGTCGACGGTGCAGCGCCGCACGGTGGGCCGCGCCCCGCCGCGCACCTCGATCCCGGCCGCCGACCGGGTCACCACCCGCACGTCGGTGATCTCCGGCGCGCCCTCCTCGACGAGCAGCGCGGGAGCCGCCGCGTCCTGGCCCTCCACGTGCAGGTCCTGCACGGTGGCGGAGGCCCGCACGGTCAGCGGCACCCCGTCGGCGGGCGCGATGCGCACCGAGCCGGGGGAGCCCTCGGGGCCGCGCAGCGTCACCGCGCGCTGGACGACGAGGTTCTCTCTGTACGTGCCGGGGGCGACGGTCAGCACGTCTCCGTCGCCGGCCGCCTCCAGAGCGGCGGCCAGCGACGCGTACTCGCCCGTGCGGCGCCGCCACCTCGATGTGCCGGTGTGCGTCACCTGGACCGTGCCCTGTGCCATGGCGCTGCTCTGCCCCCACCTCGTCGTACGCGGGTCGTCTTCGCGCCCTGACGGACGTCTCCCTGCGAAAGGTGGGTCCACCGTAGCGTGCGCGGGGCACGGCAGTTGACCGGAGCCGGGACCCCGTCAGCGGCCGCTAGCTGCCGGTGCCGGTCCTGCCCCAGTCCGGGCCCGCGATGTCCCAGGCCTGGTCCCACCGTGCGTACCGGCGCCTGACCATGCGCCACACGACCAGGCGGCGGGTGCCTTCGACGAGGCCGGTGACGGCGACCGCCGCCCCGAATCCGGCGAGCACCGCGTGCGTCGTGGCGGTCGCCCGGTCCAGCGGGCGGCCGGTGACGCGGCCCTTGTCGTCGGTCCACAGCGGGAACGTGTCACCCGTGTGCGGTGTCTTGAGCGCCGCTATCACCCTGCCCCGGTGCGCCGAGCCGTCCGGCGCCGTCCAGTGGGCGACGACCCGGCTGTGCGCGTCACGCGCGGTCGACGTCTCCGGGTCCGGGTCGAGCGGCGGCTGGGACACCTTCTTCTCCACCGTCGCCGTGACCTCGTGGCGCTTGCTGTGCTGTTCCTGAACCGAGCGGTACAGCGCGTCACGGGAGAGGGATCCCGCGACGATCCCGAGGACCGGCCCGGCCACGACGATGAGGATCAGCGCGACCAGCGCCACCCATGCCTCGGCCAGGTCCGTCCCACGGCGCAGTGGATTGTGGCGCCAGCGCCAGAGCCCCCTGATCGCTCGCACGGCTGCACCCCCTTCCGCGTCCGTCATAACCCCGAACGGCAGCGTCCACGCGTGGGCGGCGGGAAGAGAGAGCGACATCACCCGCTCGACCCTCGTGCCGATGGTTCCGACTCTGCCATTGTCCCTCAACGAGCATGCCGGGCCGCCGGGTTCCCCCACCGGGTGACGGTTATTCGAGAACGGTGACCGGATCTCCCAGCCGGACCGTGCCGGTCGACTCCGGCACCAGGTTCGTCCCGAAGCACAGCTGGTCACCGAAGCGGCGGTGTCGTGCGAGGGTGCGCAGCGGCTCCTTGCCACGCTCCGCGGTCGTCTGGTCCGTCGTCGTCACGACGCAGCGGCCGCTCTTCTTGGTGATGCGGAAGGAGACCTCGCCGATCGCGATGCGTGACCAGTCGTCCTCGGCCCAGGGCGCGGTGCCGGAGACCACCACATTCGGCCGAAAACGGTTCATGGGGAGCGGGCCCTCGTCCGCGTGGTCACCCTGCGCGATGAGCGAGTTGAGCGCGTCGAGCGACGAGAGCGCGGTCAGCAGCAGCGGATAGCCGTCGGCGAAGCTCACCGTCTCGCCGGGCTTCCCGTAGGCGGGGTCGACGGGGCGTCTGGTCGCCGGGTCGTCCAGGTGCATCAGCCGTATGTCGGTGTCCAGGTACGCGCTCCACCACGCGTGCGCGGCGTCGGCGGCGGGGACGGCCTCGACCTTGTCCCGCCACACCTCGATCGTGGTCGTCGTGACCGGCTCGGGCACCTCGATCGGCAGCGGCTTTTTGCCGGGCGCGGACACCCGGACGCCGCCGCCGGGCAGCAGCTCGGCGGCGGCCAACGCCAGGCGCGGATGCGGGCGTTGAGTGACGATCTTGTCCGTGGAGTCGACCAGTACCCAGCGCCGGTCCCCCGCGAGCCCCCACGGTTCCACGACCGCCTCGCGCGGTGCGTGCCCCCGAACCGCCTTCAGCGGGTGGACATGGATCGAACTGAGCACAGGATGCGACATGGGGCCATCCTGCCAGCCTGCGCCGACAGCCCCCGCGCCGGTGCCGAGTCCGGTCGTCCCTCAGTAACCGCGGTACTGCTGGCGGTTGTACGGATCCTCGTACGGTGCCGGGGCGGGCGCCGGACGGGGCGCCGCCGGGCGCATCGCCTCGTACCCGGTGGCCTGCCGCTGCGGCTGGGCCTGCGGGCCCGGGTAGCCGCGGGGCGCGCTCTGCTGCTGCGGGATGTACGCCGTCGGCGCCGGCTGCATCGGGGCCGCCTGCATCGGAGCCTGCTGGGGTGCGGCGTAGCCGTACTGCGGTGCGGCCGCGGAGGGGCCGGAGGGGAGTGCGGGCAGTGCTGCCGGAAGGGCGGGCAGATGGCTGCCGGTGTCGTACGCGGAGGGAACCCGGATCGGGGCGATCTGGGGCGTGCCCCGCTCTGCGACGAGGGAGTCGTAGATCGGAGTGTCCGGGAAGGACGGCGCGGAGTAGTAACCGCCGCCATAGGTGGAGCGGGGGGAGGTCATGACACATAAGTTAAGCCCACGATGTGGTCGTTGGGGTAGCCCGATAAGAGGGTTCTTTTGCGTGTCGGCAGTGACTTCGCTTCCCCAATGCGAGCGAACTTGGGAAAAACGGTCGTCAGGCCGCGTTGAAATCGTGTAAAGGCCGAGCTCCCGGCGGGTTACCGGCGGTTGGCCAGTGATCTTCGCGCCCCGCCTCTGGGGTCCTTCGGGGAACGGGGAATAGGTTGACGGCGAAGCCGGAGACGACGTTGGGGGCAGACATGACAATGGCCAAGGGATCGAATGTCGCGGTGCCGGCTTCGGCGGTGCGGGTCGAATTGGGGTGGCGTTCCGGGCCCGGGGTGCCCGACGCCGACGCGTCGGCGCTCCTCCTCGTCTCCGGAAAGGTCCGCTCCGACGCGGACTTCGTGTTCTACAACCAGCCCGCGCACGCCTCCGGAGCCGTGCGCCACGACGGCAAGGCCACCACGGACGGTGCCGTCACGGACACGCTCTTCGTCGACCTCGCGCGCGTGGAGCCGGTCATCGAGACCGTGGTCCTCGCGGCGTCGGCGGACGGCGGCGCGTTCGGCCAGGTGCCGGGCCTGTACATCCGGGTCGTGGACGCGGCCACCGGTACCGAACTCGCCCGCTACGACAGCACGGACGCGACCGTGGAGACGGCCTACGTCCTCGGCGAGCTGTACCGGCGGCAGGGCGCCTGGAAGTTCCGCGCGGTCGGCCAGGGCTACAGCAGCGGACTCGAAGGCCTCGCCACGGACTACGGGATCACGGTCGACGAACCCCAGCACGCGGCACCGGCCGCCACGCCGCAGCCCGTGACGCCGCCCCCACCGCCCGCGGCGCCGCCCACGGTTCCGGCCGCGGCGCCGGTGCAGCTGACCAAGGTCACGCTCACCAAGTCCGCCCCCACCGTCTCGCTGACCAAGCAGGGCGGCACGTCGGGCGCGATGCGGGTCAACCTCAACTGGGAGGTGCGCAAGCAGTTCAGCGGCTGGGGGAGCAAGCGGGGCCGGGCCACCGCCATGCACCGCGACCTCGATCTCGACCTGTGCGCGCTCTACGAACTGGCCGACGGACGCAAGGGGGTCGTGCAGGCCCTCGGGAACGCCTTCGGGGCGCTGCACCAGCCCCCGTACATCCACCTGGACGGCGACGACCGCAGCGGCAGCCTCGCCGCCGGTGAGAACCTGACGATCAATCTCGACCACAAGGACGCCCTGCGCCGGGTCCTCATCTTCGTGACGATCTACGAAGGCGCCCGCAGCTTCGCCGACCTGCACGCGACGGTCACCCTGACACCGCTGAACGGCGCACCGATCGACTTCTCCCTGGACGAGTGCACCGTGCCGTCCACGGTGTGCGCGCTCGCCCTCATCACCCACACCGGCGGCGATCTGACCGTGCAGCGCGAAGCCCGCTATCTGGTGCCCGAGCGGGGCGTCAGCCCGCAGCGGACCGTGGATTACGCCTACGGGTGGGGCATGAACTGGACGCCCGGCCGCAAGTAGCGCACGCGAGGGGCGAGTTCACCGCTGCTCGGGCGCGGCGTCGGGACGGGCGTACGTACGCCCCTTCCAGGCCGCGCCCCGCCCCCTGTAGTGCTGCACCGCGGAATCCACCGTCATCAGGAGGTAGAGGAACGCGGTGAACGGGAGCAGGGGAGCCAGCCACAGCGTCTGCCGGTAGTACCGCAGCATGGGGACGTACGTCGCCGTCATCACGGCCCAGGCGGCCGCGCCCAGCAGCGCGGTCGGCGTGCTGCCCGTGACGAGACCGGCGCACAGCGCGAGCGGCGGCACCAGATAGACCAGGGCGAGCCCGAGCACCGTGCCGAGCAGCACCAGCGGGTTGTGCCGCAACTGCGCGTACGCGCTGCGCGACACCATGCGCCACAGGTCCGCGAGGCGCGGATAGGGCCGCACGCTGTCCACGTGCTCCGCGAGGCCCAGCCAGACGTGCCCGCCCGAGCCCTTCACCGCCCGCGCCAGCGACACGTCGTCGATGACCGCCTGCCGGATGGCGTCCGGGATCCGGGCCCGCTCGGCCGCCGCCGTCCGCAGCAGGACGCAGCCGCCCGCCGCCGCGGCCGTGCGCGAGCCCTTCTTCGCGATCCGCCGGAACGGATAGAGCTGCGCGAAGAAGTACACGAACGCCGGCACGACGAGCCGCTCCCACACGCTCGCCACCCGCAGCCGGGCCATCTGCGACACCAGGTCGAAGCCGCCCGTGCGGGCCGCCGCCACCAACTCCCGCAGACTGTCCGGCTCATGGGCGATGTCCGCGTCGGTGAGCAGCAGGAACTCCGGGCCACGCGCGCGTGCCAGCGCGATGCCGTGCCGCACCGCCCACAGCTTCCCCGTCCAGCCCGCGGGCGGCTCACCCGGTGAGCCGACCGTCAGCGGCAGCCCGCCGAGCCGCTCGGACAGGGCGCGCGCCACCTCACCCGTACCGTCCGAACTGCCGTCGTCCACCAGGAAGATCTCGGCCCGCCCCGGATAGTCCTGCGCGAGCAGCGAGGGCAGGCTGTCCGGCAGCACGGCCGCCTCGTCGCGGGCGGGCACCACCACGCACACGTCGGGCCAGACGTCGGGCTCCGCGCGCGGCGGCAGCCGCAGGTCCGTGCGCCAGAAGAACCCCTGGCAGAGCAGCAGCCACAGCCAAGCGGCGAGCGAGGCCGCGGTGATCCACGCAACGACGTCCATCCGCCGCAGTCTGCCCCACCGACGCCGTCCTGTCGGACCCATCGTCTATGGTTTCCGGGTGAAGATCGCGCTGATGGACTCGGGAATCGGACTGCTCGCGGCCGCCGCCGCGGTACGGACCCTGCGGCCCGACGCCGACCTCGTGCTCTCCTCCGACCCCGACGGCATGCCCTGGGGTCCGCGCACCCCCGAGGACGTCGCGCAGCGCGCACTGGCCGTCTGCGAGGCCGCCGCCGCGCACGGCCCCGACGCCCTGATCATCGCGTGCAACACGGCGTCCGTGCACGCCCTGCCCGCGGTGCGGGCCCGGCTGGAGCCGGCCGTTCCCGTCATCGGCACCGTCCCCGCGATCAAGCCCGCCGCGTCGGGCGGCGGCCCCATCGCGATCTGGGCCACGCCCGCCACCACCGGCAGCCCGTACCAGCGGACGCTGATCCGTGACTTCGCGGACGGCGTCGAGGTCACGGAGGTGCCCTGCCCCGGCCTCGCCGACGCGGTGCAGTGGGCCGACGAGGAGGGCATCGACCGGGCCATCGCCGCCGCGGCCGCCCTCACCCCGCGTGACGTGCGGGCCGTCGTGCTGGGTTGCACCCATTACGAGCTGGTCGCGGAGCGTATCCGCGCCGCGGTGCAGCAGCCGGGCAGCGCGCCCCTCGTGCTGCACGGCAGCGCGGGCGCCGTCGCCGCGCAGGCGCTGCGCCGGATCGGGGCGCGCCCCGGGGCGGAAGCGGCCGGGCGCGGCAGCCTGACCGTGATCCTCAGCGGCCGGGAGGAATCGCTTCCGCAGGCCGCCCTCACGTACGCCGAGGGCCGTGGGCTGGGAGCCGTCAGTCACGCCAGGTGATCGCCGGCACCGTCCGGAGCAGTCACGCTCCGCAAGCCGGTGCCTTCGCCCCGGAACCTGAGTACGCTCGTGTGCATGAGGGAACACGCCGCCGACGAGCACCCCGGGCGACGCACTTCCGCCCACGGGACCGACATCTGGACCGGCCGCGCACACAATCGTGTGCAGTGGCTCCTCGCCCTGGGCGGCTTCGCCTGCCTCGCCCTCGGCATCGAGCTGGCCGTGGACAATTCGTGGGCCACGGGCATCGCGGCCCTGGCCATGTCAGTGGTCGGGCTCATCGCCGTCGGCCTGCTGGTCCTCTTCGGCACCCTCGCGTTCCTGCACGTCGCCGTGAAGGTCGACAAGGACCACCTCGAGGTGCGCTGCGGCCACGTCGGACTGCCGCGCCGCCGCATCCCGCTGTCCCATGTGGTCGACGCCGACTTCGCGCCGCGGGTCACGCCCCGGCAGTGGGGCGGCTGGGGCTACCGGTGGCGCCCGGAGATCGGCACGGCCGTCGTCGTGCGGCGCGGTGAGGGCGTGGTGCTCAGTCTCGGGGACGGCCGCAAGTTCACGGTGACCGTCGACGACGCGGAGAGCGCGGTGCGGCACATCCGCGACCGCCTCAAGCCGACCGCCCCGGGACCGGTCGTCTGACGACGGTTCCGATCTCGGCCATCAGTCGCGGCCGCCCCTGAGCACGGGGGCGGCCGCTTCGTCGTGCGGCGGGTCCTCGGCGAACGGCTCGGCGGTCGCGATGCCCGCGAGCAGGCCCACGCCCGCGGTCACCGTGGTGAAGCTGAGCGCGTTGCCGACCGTCGCCATCGCCGCCACCACCGTCAGGGCCGCCCCGGCGGCGAGGACCACCTGCGTCGAGCGGGCCGAGCGCCACAGCACGTACAGCAGCCAGCAGTACGCGGCCGTCAGCAGCAGCACCCCGATGACGCCCTGCTCGGCGGCCACCTGGAAGACGGCGGAGTGCGGCTTGCCGTCGGGGGGTTGTGGCTGGCCGAGGGCGAGGGCACGCTCCTCGAACCGTCCGGGACCCGTGCCGAGCCCGGGATGGCTCTCGGCCAGGTGCAGGGCGTCGCGCCACAGCAGGATCCGGTGCTGGGAGAGCCGGCCCTCCAGGGTCGCTGCGAGCCCGGCCGGCAGGGCGTCCTTGGCGAGGGCGACGCCGAGCCCGGCCACCAGCGCAGTGGCGCAGCCGAGCGCGGCGAGGCCGATCGCCCTGCGGCGCAGCCGGGCCACGCCGAGCGAGCACAGCACGACGCCCGCGCACGCCGCGACCCCGGCCATCGAGTCGAGCACGGCGGCGACGGCCACCGTCGCGACCGCGGGCAGGTGCAGGGCGATCCGCAGGGTCCGCTCCCGGGCCGACCAGGCGGCGCAGCACAGGGCGCCCGTGGACAGGGCGAGCAGCGCGGCCGTCGCACCGGCCCGGCCGATCGGGGCCACGGTGTCCGGGGCGGGGACGGCCTGGGGCACGGCGATCGCGAGGCACAGACCGCCCAGTCCGGCGGCGAAGGACGCGGCGACGGGCACCAGCGCGCCGCCGATCCGGCCGCACGCGTAGCCCGCGGCGACGGCGAGCACGGCGAGGAGCATGCCCTCGGGGCGGCCGGCCCGTGCGGTCGCGGTGATCAGGGCCCAGGCCGCGCAGCCGCCCAGCACGGCGATGCCGA
>NZ_JAMOLN010000049.1 GCF_024448165.1 Streptomyces longispororuber | reverse complement strand
CGCAAGCCGGAGGCGCGCGACCCGAAGGCCGCGCTGATCTTCGACGACCCGCTGTCGGCGCAGTCCTCCGACGACACGGACCGTGGGTGGGGCGAGCGGCCGGCGGCCGGCGACAACAGCGCCGCCGACCTGGCGCGCTTCCTCGACGAGAAGCCGCCCCACCACCTGTGAAGCGCCGCTAGGACTCGCTGTGCCCCGAGCCGCGCTGCGCCACGAGCGCGTCGCGGATCTCCTTGAGGACCTCCAGCTCGGAAACCTCCAGCACCTCCTGCGTGCCCTCCTTCGCGGCGTCCATCCGGGCCTTCCTCGCCAGGTACTTCGCCATGGGCAGGACCATCAGGAAGTAGACGACCGCGGCCGTGATCAGGAAGCTGAGGACGGCGCTGAGCACCGAGCCCCACATGATCGGGACACCGCTGATCACATCGCCCGCTTCGTTGGTCTGGCACGGACCCTTGAGGCAGGAGCGGTAGTGATCGAGATCCTTGGTGCCGAAGGCGCCGACCAAGGGGTTGATGACTCCCTTGACCACCGCGTTCACGATGTTCGTGAACGCGGCGCCGATGACGACGGCGACCGCGAGGTCGATCACATTGCCGCGCATGAGGAAGGCTTTGAAGCCCTCCCACAAGCTCGGCTCGTTCTTCTCGCTCACCAGAAGGCCTTTCTTCACATGTGCAGGTTGTGGAGCAAACGACTCCGCAACCTACGTCAGCGTGGGTCAGACCTGTCCAATTCGGTAACTCGATCGGGGGACTTGACGCGAGGTGAGTCACCACACGGTCACCGCCAACCGGGATGATGCGCCCGCACCCGCGAGCCGGATGGCCGTCTCCCGCCCCACCGACAGCACCACCAACGCCCCACCGGACAGCGCAGGTTCGCCCGCACCGCCGGATCCCGGGGACGACTCCTCCTCCGGCACCGAGGACACCCGCGCGCCCGACGCCAGGACCCGGACCCCCGGCCCGCCGTCCGCCCGGCCCGCCACCACGTCCACCCGGTCACCGGGACGCAGCAGCCGCACCGCCCCCGCGTCCGCGATCCGCACCGGCGCCGACACGATCGTGGCGGGCCCGCGCGCCCGCTCGCCCGGCGGGGCCTGCGCCCGCTCGTGACCGGACCCGGGACCGGCCGACGGCACCGCGGCCACCAGGGCCGCCGCCGTCAGCGCGAGCCCTGCCGCCGCCGCGGACCGGCGCCGGCGCTGCCGTGGACGGGGCAGGCGCCATCCGGCGCGCACCCGGACGGGCGGGAAGTCGGGCACCTCGGACGTCGGGGGAGTGGATGCAGCGGACACGGGCGTCACCACCTGCGGGATCGGAGTCGTTCGCAGTCGAACGGACGGGCACCTCGCCCGTCTCGCCGACCACGATCCGCCTCCGCGCCGGATCCCGCTGAACCCCGTGCGCTACCGAGCGGTTGTGGACAACTCCGCCGCCCGAACGGGAGGTTCAGGCCGCCCGAACGGGAGGTTCAGGCCGCGCGACGGATCACGGCAGCCGGATCCCCGGGTCCATCCCGCCGAGCGCGGCCGGGCACAGGCAGTCCCGCTCGCCGGTGGCCGGAAGCCCGGCGACCGCGTCGAAGAGCACCGTGCGCAACCGGTCCACGTTCGCCGCGAACACCTGGAGCACCTCGTCGTGCGAGACGCCCTCACCGCTCTCCGCCCCCGCGTCCAGGTCCGTGACCAGGGTCAGCGACGTGTAGCAGAGCTCCAGTTCACGGGCGAGCATCGCCTCCGGGTGCCCGGTCATGCCGACCACCGACCAGCCCATCGCGGCATGCCACCGCGATTCGGCCCGGGTCGAGAAGCGGGGACCTTCGACGACGACGAGCGTCCCGCCGTCCACCGGCTCCCAGTCCTTGCCGCGTGCGGCCTTCACCACGACCTTGCGCCCCACCGGGCAGTACGGGTCGGCCGGCGAGACGTGCACGACGTTCGGCACGGTGCCGTCCGGCAGCGGGTGGCCGTCGAAGTAGGTCTGCGCGCGGGACTTCGTACGGTCCACGAACTGGTCGGGGACCAGCAGCGTCCCCGGCCCGTACTCGGGCCGCAGACCGCCCACCGCGCACGGGCCGAGCACCTGGCGCACGCCGACCGAGCGCAGCGCCCACAGGTTGGCGCGGTAGTTGATGCGGTGCGGCGGCAGATGGTGGCCGCGGCCGTGCCGGGGCAGGAAGGCGACCCGGCGCCCGGCGATCTCGCCGAGGAAGAGCGAGTCGCTGGGCGGGCCGTAGGGGGTGTCCACCTGGATCTCGGTCACGTCGTCCAGGAACGAGTAGAAGCCTGAGCCGCCGATCACGCCGATCTCGGCCTCGGTGCGTGGGGTCGCGTTGGTCGCCATGGTCAGCACAGTAGCCAAGGCGGGAACGCCGAAGACCCTGCCGTCGGGGACGACAGGGTCTCGTGGGACGCCGTGGGACGCCGTCGGAGTGGGTCGCGCCTAGGCGGCGGACGACGACGAGCCGGAAGAGCTGCTGGAGGAGCTCGACGAACCCGACGAACTCGACGATGCGGTCGAGGCCGACTTCGAGTCGGAGGACGTCGACGAGGTCGACTTCGACTCCGACGAGCCCGATGTCTTCGATGCCGAGGACGACGCCGGGCTGCTGCTCGACGAGGAGCCGCGGCTGTCGTTGCGGTAGAAGCCGGAGCCCTTGAAGACGATGCCGACGGCCGAGAACACCTTCTTCAGGCGGCCACCGCAGTTGGGGCACTCGGTCAGGGCGTCGTCGGTGAACTTCTGCACCGCCTCGAGGCCCTCGCCGCACTCGGTGCACTGGTACTGGTAAGTCGGCACTGTGTCTTCCTCCTGGCACTCTCACTCAATGAGTGCTAACGACGCTCCATAGTGGCCTATTCCACGGGATCAGTCCACTGCCACCGGCACGCGGTGACCGACGCCACGTGCCACGGTCCGCCCCGCGGAGGGCGGAGCGAGCCGCGAACGCAGCAGGAACATGAGCATCAGGGCGAGCACGGTGCCGCCCATCGGGACCAGGAATCCGGCCCCGTCCCAGAACCGGTCCTCCAGCTGTCCCGCCACCGTCACGGCCGCCGCCTGGCCGAGTGCGACCGCCCCGGTCAGCCAGGTGAACGCCTCGGTGCGGGAGCCCGCGGGGACGATCTTCTCGACGAGCGTGTAGCCGGTGATCAGGGCGGGCGCGATGCACACGCCGACCAGCAGGCCGAGCCCGGCGAGCAGCAGCACGGACTGCGCCGCCCACAGGCCGGACGCCATCACGGCGAGCGCCGTGTAGGCGACCAGGAGGCGGCGCTGCGGGGAGACCTTCCAGGCGATGGCGCCGCAGACGATGCCGGAGAGCATGTTGCCCGCGGCGAAGATCCCGTACAGGACGCCGTTCATGCCGGGCTCGCCGATCGCCTCCGTGTAGGCGGCGAGCGAGACCTGCATGCCGCCGAAGACCGAGCCGATCCCGAGGAACGTCACGATCAGGACCCGCACGCCCGGCACCCGCAGTGCGGAGGCGTGCTCCACGCGCGCGTGCCCGTCGGCCCGGCCCACCGGGGGCTGGGTGCGCTTCTGGGCGGCGAACAGCAGGCCGCCGACGAGGGTCAGCGCGGCCTCGGTGATCAGACCGGCGGCCGGGTCGATGCCGGTGCACAGGGCGGTCGCGAAGAGCGGGCCGAGGACGAACGTGAACTCGTCGGTGACCGACTCGAAGGCGGCGGCGGTCTGCAGCAGCGGCGAGCCCTGGAGCCGCACGCCCCAGCGGGCCCGCACCATGGGCCCGATCTGCGGCGTGGAGGCGCCCGTCGGCACGGCCGCGAGGAACAGGGACCAGGTGGGCGCCCCGGAGAGCGCCAGCGCGGTCAGCGTGAGCCCCGATGCGGTGTGCACGAGGACGCCGGGGAGCAGCACGGCGCGCTGCCCGAAGCGGTCGGCCAGCTTGCCGGTGCAGGGCGCGAACAGCGCCATGGAGACACCGGTCGTGGCGGACACCGCGCCCGCGGTGCCGTACGAGCCGGTGGTGTGCTGGACGAGCAGCACGATCGAGATGGTCAGCATCGCGAACGGCTGGCGCGCGGCGAAGCCGGGGAGCAGGAACGTCCAGGCCCCGCGGGTGCGCAGCAGCTGTCCGTAGCCCGGGCGCCGTGCTCGCCCCGAGTCGGGTTCGGTGACCGTGGCCTTGTCCGGCACGGCCCTTGCCTTTCTGCCGCCTGGTGACGCGTCGCCCTCTGGTCGAGAAGGTGCCGCGCCGAGAGCCGTCCTCATGCGCCGGGAACCGAGTGATACCTACGGTCCGCGCCAGGAGAGGCCCTGGGCCAAGCAGATCAGCGAAGTGCTGCAAGGGGACCGCGGCCGCTTTGCGGTCGCGCCGGCTCTACGTCAGGCAGAGTCGGTGGAACTGTGGATCTGGGAATCGTGGCCGGCCCGAGCGTGGTGTGGGCCGACCGGTCCATGGTAACGGGGTCAACGGGTGGTGGGGTCGCCGCCCGTGCCCAGCCAGCCGGCCAGCTTGCCGCCGTGGGCGACGGCCCGCAGGCGCGCCTCGGCCGCGTCCCGTACCGGATCGGTGGCCACGACCAGCAGCTCGTCGCTGGTGCGCAGCACCGTGGTGGGTGCGGGCACGAAGGAGGTCCCGTCGCGGACGACGAGGGTGACGGCGGCGCCCTTGGGCAGCCGCAGTTCGCCGACCTCCACGCCGTGCATCCGGGAGCCCTGGGGGACGGAGACGGACAGCAGGTGCCCGCGCAGGCGCTCCAGGGGCGCCGATTCGATGCCGAGGTCGGCGGCCCCCGAGCCCTCCCCGAGCCGCAGTTTCCTGGCCAGCCAGGGCAGTGTGGGCCCTTGGACGAGGGTGTAGACGACGACCAGGACGAAGACGATGTTGAAGATGCGGCGGCTGCCGGCGACGCCGGTCACCATCGGGATGGTCGCCAGGATGATGGGCACGGCGCCGCGCAGCCCCGCCCACGACATCAGGGCCTGTTCCCGCCACGGCATGCGGAAGGGCGCCAGGCTGATGACGACCTCCAGGGGGCGGGCGATCACGGTGAGCACGAGTCCGATGAGGAGTGCGGGCACTATGTCGTCGGCCAGCTCGTGCGGGGTGACGAGCAGACCGAGCAGGACGAACATGCCGATCTGGGCGATCCAGCCGAGGCCCTCGGCGAATCCGCGGGTGGCCGGCCAGTGCGGCAGCTTCGCGTTGCCCATCACCATGGAGGCCAGGTAGACGGCGAGGAAGCCGCTGCCGTGGGCGATGGCGCCCGCGGCGTACGCGACGGTGGCGATGGCCATGACGGCGATCGGGTAGAGGCCGGAGGCGGGCAGCGCGACGTGGCGCAGTCCGTAGGAGCCGAGCCACCCGACCGCGAGTCCTATCGCCGCGCCGATCGTGAGCTCCAGGGCGATCTCGCCGATGAGGTGGTACCAGTGCTCCACGGGTCCCGCGGCGGAGAACGCGACGACGAGGATGACGACGGGGGCGTCGTTGAAGCCGGACTCCGCCTCCAGGACGCCGGTGATGCGCGAGGGGAGCGGCACCTTACGTAGGACGGAGAAAACGGCCGCTGCGTCCGTGGAGGACACCACCGCGCCGATGATGAGGGCCTGCCGCCATTCCAGGCCCACCAGGTAGTGCGCACCCGCCGCCGTCACGCCCACGCTCACCGCGACGCCGGCGAGGGACAGCGCGGCGGCCGCCGGGAGCGCCGGTCTGATCTCCTTCCACTTCGTGCCCAGACCGCCCTCGGCCAGGATCACGACGAGCGCCGCGTATCCGATGACCTGGGTCAACTCGGCGTTGCTGAAGGAGACGTTGCCGATGCCGTCCTGACCCATGGCGATGCCGATGCCGAGGTACAGGAGCAGGCTTGGCAGCCCGCTGCGCGAGGAGATGCGCACCGCGGCGACCGCGACGAGCAGCACGAGAGCGCTGACGAGCAGGAGCTGGTTGAGGTGGTGGACAGTCAGGGGCTGTTCCTTCCGTGCTGCGGAGTTACTTCGTTACCTTACCTAATCGTTAACGCGTTCTTGACGCCCGGCCGCCTTGTGGAAGCCCCGCGGGCACCCGCTTCTTGACTCCGCGTCCGGCCCCGCACCGCACTGCTCGTATGGTTGCTCTCGCCCGCCGCTAGCGAAGGACAGCAAGGATCGCGATGCCCTCCACTACGAACGCCTCTTCCGGCCGCCAGCCCGGCAAGAAGAAGGGGCGCCGAGCCCGACTGATCGTGATCGTCCTGGTGTTGGCCGTCGTCGCGGGCATCGGATACGGCGCCTACTGGAGCGTGGACGGCGTGCGCGCCTCCATGCCACAGACCACGGGCTCCGCCGACATGGACGGGCTCGACGGACCCGTGCAGGTCAAGCGGGACGGCTACGGCATCCCGCAGATCTACGCCTCCTCGGACGAGGACCTGTTCATGGCGCAGGGCTACGTCCAGGCGCAGGACCGCTTCTACGAGATGGACGTGCGCCGCCATACGACCTCCGGTCGGCTCTCCGAGATGTTCGGCAAGAGCCAGGTCAAGACCGATGAGTTCCTGCGGACCCTGGGCTGGCACCGGGTCGCGCAGGAGGAGTACGAGTCCAAGCTCTCGCCGGAGACCAAGAAGTACCTCCAGGCGTACGCCAAGGGGGTCAACGCCTACCTGGCGGGCAAGAGCGGCAAGGAGATCTCGGCCGAGTACGTGGCACTCGGCTTCGAGAACGACTACAAGCCGCAGAAGTGGACGCCGGTCGACTCGGTGGCCTGGCTGAAGGCGATGGCCTGGGACCTGCGCGGCAACATGCAGGACGAGATCGACCGCTCGCTGATGACGAGCCGCCTGGGCCCGCAGCAGATCAAGGACCTCTACCCCGCCTACCCGTACGACCGGAACAAGCCGATCGTGCAGGAGGGCGCCTACAACAGCGCCACGAAGTCCTACGACCCGGCCGCCTCCGCCTCCGCCACGCAGTCCACCGGCGGCGCCGCGGGCACCGGCCTGACGGGCGGCGCCGCGGGCACCGGCCTGACGGGCGGCACACAGGCCCCCGGCGACCTCCAGAGCCAGCTCGGCGGGGTCGCCGACGTCCTGGACCAGATCCCCGACTCCGCGGGCCTGGGACCGAACGGCAACGGCATCGGCTCCAACTCCTGGGTGGTCTCGGGCGACCACACCATCACCGGCAAGCCGCTGCTCGCCAACGACCCGCACCTGGCGCCGCAACTGCCCTCGGTCTGGTACCAGATGGGCCTGCACTGCACGAGCGTCTCCAGCAAGTGCCAGTACGACGTGTCGGGCTACACGTTCGCCGGCATGCCGGGCGTGATCATCGGCCACAACGGCAAGATCTCCTGGGGCCTGACCAACTCGGGCGCCGACGTCACCGACCTCTACCTGGAGCGGTTCAACGGCGACGGCTACACGTACGACGACAAGACGCTGCCGTTCAAGACCCGCAAGGAAGTCATCAAGGTCGCCGGCGGCAGCGACAAGACGATCACCGTCCGCGAGACCAACAACGGGCCGCTGGTCTCCGACCGCAACGACGAGCTCGTCAAGGTCGGCAAGAAGGCCTCGGTCGACGCCACGGCACCCGACCGCGGCGACGGCTACGGGGTCGCGCTGCGCTGGACCGCGCTGACGCCCGGCAACACGATGGACGCGGTCTTCGAGATCGACAGGGCGCAGAACTGGAGCGACTTCCGCAAGGCGGCCGCCGACTTCCAGGTGCCCTCGCAGAACCTCACGTACGCCGACACCGAGGGCCACATCGGCTACCAGCTGCCGGGCCGCATCCCGATCCGCGGCGAGGGTGACGGCTCGCTGCCGTCGCCGGGCTGGGACTCCAAGTACCGCTGGACCGGCTTCATCAAGCAGAGCGAGCTGCCCTACGAGTACGACCCCGAGCGCGGCTACATCGTCACGGCCAACCAGGCCGTGGTCGGCGAGGACTACCCGTACACGCTCACCACGGACTGGGGCTACGGCACCCGCAGCCAGCGCATCACCGACCTGATCGAGTCGAAGATCAAGGACGGCGGCAAGATCTCCACCGACGACATGCGCACCATGCAGATGGACAACAGCAGCGAGATCGCGAAGCTGCTGGTGCCCTACCTGTTGAAGATCGACGTCAAGGACAAGGACGTCAGGGAGGCGCAGCAGCTCCTGGAGAACTGGGACTACACCCAGAACCCGGACTCGGCGGCGGCCGCCTACTTCAACTCGGTCTGGCGCAACATCCTGAAGCTCGCCTTCGGCAACAAGCTGCCCAAGGAGCTGCGGGTCAAGGGCCAGTGCCTGAGCGTCACCCCGGTCGACACCACGGGCCCGGCCGACGAGGACCGCAAGGTGCGCGAGTGCGGTGAGCGGGACGCGGACTCGGCGCAGCCGGACGGCGGCGACCGCTGGTTCCAGGTCGTGCGCACCATCCTCAAGGACCAGAAGAGCGAGTGGTGGCAGGCGCCGAAGACGCGCACCGACAAGGCCTCCGTCAACCGCGACCAGCTGTTCGGCCGCGCCCTGAAGGACGCGCGCTGGGACCTGACGGCCAAGCTCGGCAAGGACATCGACACCTGGAGCTGGGGCCGGCTGCACAAGCTGGAGCTGAAGAACCAGACCCTCGGCACGGCGGGTCCCGGCTGGCTGCAGTACGTGCTCAACCGCGGCCCCTGGAAGCTCGGCGGCGGCGAGGCGGCGGTGAACGCGACCGGCTGGAACGCGGCGGGCGGCTACGGGGTCAACTGGGTGCCGTCGATGCGGATGGTGGTGAACCTGGATGATCTCGACAAGTCCAGGTGGATCAACCTCACCGGCGCTTCGGGCCACACCTTCAGCTCCCACTACACGGACCAGACCGACAAGTGGATCAAGGGCGAGCTGCTGCCGTGGCACTTCACGGACAAGGCCGTCGGCGACAACACCTCGGACACGCTGGTCCTGAAGCCGTAGCGATCCGACGAGAAGGCGGGAAGACGAGAAGGGGCCTCCGCGCGCGCGTGGAGGCCCCTTTCGCATGGGTGGGCGGCTAGTTGAAGCGCCGGACCCCCGAGGGCGTCACGACCGCGTCCACGGCCTTGTCGTGCGCCTCCTCGGGGAGATGTGCGACGACCTCGAAGTCGTGCAGCAGCACCACGAGGGCCGGGTGTGCGCCGGCGGCCTCCAGCCGGGCCAGCACCCGGTCGTACGAGCCGCCGCCCCGGCCGAGCCGCATCCCGCGCCCGTCGACGGCGAGCCCCGGCAGCAGGACGGCGTCCGCCGCCAGCACGGCGTCGGGCCCGAGGTGTTCGCCGCCCGGTTCCAGGAGGGCCATCTTTCCCTGGTGCCGGACGCGGACGAGCGAGGAAGCGCCTTCGTACGCGCCCCAGTCCAGGTCGTTGTCGTCCAGCAGCACCGGCAGCAGGACCCGCGTCCCGCGCGCGCGGAGGGCGTCCAGGAGCGTGCCCGTGCCCGGCTCGCGGCCCACGGAGACGTACGCGGCCACCGTGCGGGCCGTCGCCAGTTCGGCCAGGTCGAGCGCGCGCTCGGCGACAGCCCTTTCCGTCTCCCGCACGTCATCCTCCGGCAACGCGTTCCTCACCGCGAGGAACTCCCGCCGCAATGTGCGCTTGTCAGGGTGGGCGCCACGCGGGTCACCCGTGTGCTGGCTCATGGTCGGCTCACAAGTCTCTCCTAATCCACGCATATATGTGCCATCTAAGCGGACCCACAGATTCCGCCCATGGCGGCCGGTTAAGGTGACGGGCATGACTGACTCGCACACCAGGATCACCAAGGCTGTCATCCCGGCCGCCGGTCTCGGCACCCGGTTCCTCCCGGCCACGAAAGCCACTCCCAAGGAGATGCTTCCGGTCGTCGACAAGCCGGCGATCCAGTACGTGGTCGAAGAGGCCGTGTCCGCGGGTCTCGATGACGTCCTCATGATCACGGGCCGCAACAAGCGCCCGCTGGAGGACCACTTCGACCGCAACTACGAGCTGGAGTCCGCCCTTCAGAAGAAGGGTGACGCCAACCGCCTCGCGAAGGTGCAGGAGTCCAGCGACCTCGCCACCATGCACTACGTCCGCCAGGGCGACCCCAAGGGCCTCGGCCACGCCGTCCTGTGCGCCGCCCCGCACGTCGGCAACGAGCCCTTCGCGGTCCTCCTCGGCGACGACCTGATCGACCCGCGCGACCCGCTGCTCGCGCGCATGGTCGAGGTCCAGGAGCAGCACGGCGGCAGCGTCATCGCGCTCATGGAGGTGGATCCGGCGCAGATCCACCTCTACGGATGCGCGGCCGTGGAGGCCACCGCCGACGGGGACGTCGTCAAGGTCACCGACCTCGTCGAGAAGCCGGACCCGGCCGACGCCCCCTCGAACTACGCGATCATCGGCCGCTACGTCCTGGACCCGCACGTCTTCGACATACTGCGCCGGACCGAGCCGGGCCGCGGCGGCGAGATCCAGCTCACCGACGCCCTCCAGCAGCTGGCCGCCGACGAGAAGGTCGGCGGACCCGTGCACGGCGTCGTCTTCAAGGGTCGCCGCTATGACACCGGTGACCGGGGCGACTATCTGCGTGCCATTGTCAGACTCGCGTGCGAACGTGAGGACCTGGGCCCGGACTTCCGGACCTGGCTTCGCAGTTACGTCACCGAGGAGATGTAGCACCTTGAGCAGCGCGACCACGGCGTCCACCGCCGGCCAGCAGCACATCTGGTCGGTGGACGAGCACCTTGAGGACATCCTCAGCACCGTCCACCCGCTCGACCCCATCGAGCTCCAGCTCCTCGACGCACAGGGCTGTGTGCTCGTCGAGGACGTGACGGTGCCGGTCTCGCTGCCCCCGTTCGACAACAGCTCGATGGACGGGTACGCGGTGCGCGTCGCCGATGTCGCGGGCGCGAGCGAGGAGTTCCCCGCCGTGCTCACCGTGATCGGCGACGTCGCCGCGGGCCAGGCCGGGCAGCTCACGGTCGGTCCCGGCCAGGCGGCCCGCATCATGACCGGCGCCCCGCTGCCGTCCGGTGCCGAGGCCGTCGTCCCGGTCGAGTGGACCGACGGAGGGCTCGGCGCGGGCCCGGTCGCCTCGATGACCGCCCACAGCGCGGCTCCTGAGGGCGCGTCGGGCGAGGTCCGCGTGCACCGCCCCGCCGAGGCCCGCGCGCACGTCCGCGCGCAGGGCAGCGACGTCCGCTCCGGTGACCGCGCCCTCAGCGCGGGCACGGTCCTCGGCCCGCCGCAGATCGCCCTGCTCGCCGCCATCGGCCGCGGCACCGTCCGGGTGCGCCCGCGCCCGCGCGTGGTCGTCGTCTCCACCGGCAGCGAACTCGTGCAGCCCGGCGAGCCGTTGGGCCCCGGCCAGATCCACGACTCGAACAGCTTCGCGCTCACGGCCGCCGCCCGCGACGCCGGCGCGATCGCCTACCGGGTGGGCGCGGTCTCCGACGACGCCGAGACGCTCCGCTCCACCATCGAGGACCAGTTGATCCGCGCCGACCTGATCGTGACGACCGGCGGGGTCAGCGTCGGGGCGTACGACGTCGTGAAGGAGGCACTCTCCTCGATCGGCGACCCGGACGAGGAGGACGGCATCGGCGCCGGCAGCGGCGTCGAGTTCCGCAAGCTGGCGATGCAGCCGGGCAAGCCGCAGGGCTTCGGCTCCATCGGCCCCGACCACACCCCGCTGCTCGCCCTGCCGGGCAACCCCGTCTCCTCGTACGTCTCCTTCGAGGTGTTCGTGCGGCCCGCGATCAGGACGCTGATGGGCCTGCCCCGGGACACCGTGCGGCGCCCCGTCGAGCGCGCCGTCCTGACGGCCGACAAGGCCCTGACCTCGCCCGGCGGCCGCCGCCAGTTCCTGCGCGGCGCGTACGACGCGGAGGCCGGCCAGGTCGCCACCGTCGGCGGTTCCGGCTCGCACCTCGTCGCGGCCCTCGCGCACGCGGACGCGCTGATCGTGGTGCCCGAGGACGTGACGTCGGTGGAGCCGGGCACCGAGGTGGACGTGGTCCCGCTGGGCTGACCGGTCCGGTGGCCGGGGGCTCGCGGTACCGTGTCGCGCAAACAGTCCGGCGCGCCGCACCGCGCACGGCTCGGATCGGGAGCGCCACAGCACCATGAGCACTTCGCAGGACCGGTTTGATCGGCTCACCCACATCGACGAGGCGGGTGCCGCCCGCATGGTCGACGTGTCGGACAAGGACGTCACCGCGCGCACCGCCCGCGCCAGCGGCCGCGTCCTCGTCTCGCCGCGCGTGGTGGAACTGCTGCGCGGCGAGGGCGTGCCCAAGGGCGACGCCCTCGCGACCGCGCGGATCGCCGGGATCATGGGTGCCAAGCGCACGCCCGACCTGATCCCGCTCTGCCACCCGCTGGCCGTGTCCGGGGTGAAGCTCGACCTGTCCGTGGCGGACGACGCCGTGGAGATCCTGGCCACCGTGAAGACGACGGACCGTACGGGCGTCGAGATGGAGGCCCTCACCGCGGTCTCGGTCGCGGCGCTCACCGTCGTCGACATGGTCAAGGCGGTCGACAAGGGCGCGGTCATCACGGACGTGCGCGTCGAGGAGAAGACCGGCGGCAAGTCGGGCGACTGGAACCGCGGGTCCCGGTCATGACCGACGCCTACCGCGCCCTCGTCGTCACCGCCTCGAACCGGGCCGCCGCCGGGGTCTACGAGGACAAGGGCGGACCGCTGATCGCCGAGGCCCTGCGGACGCTGGGCTTCGCCGTCGAGGGACCCCAGGTCGTGCCGGACGGCGACCCCGTCGAGGCCGCGCTGCGGTCCGCGGTCGAGGCCGCGTACGACGTCGTCGTCACCACCGGCGGCACCGGGATCTCGCCCACCGACCGCACCCCCGAGGCGACCGCCCGCGTCCTCGACGCCGAGGTGCCCGGCATCCCGGAGGCGATCCGGGCGTACGGGCGGGAGAAAGTGCCGACCGCGGCGCTCTCCCGTGGCCTCGCGGGGGTCGCCGGGCGCACACTGATCGTGAACCTGCCGGGGTCCAGCGGGGGAGTCAGGGACGGCCTGGCCGTCCTGGAGCCGCTGCTGACCCACGCCGTCGACCAGATCCGCGGCGGCGACCACCCCAGACCCGATGCCCACGCCGGGGGTGCGCACTGAACAGCCCGTCCTGGCCCGTCGTCCTGGCGGAGGGCGATGTCGTCCTCCGCCCCATAAGGCTGCGCGACCAGCGTGCCTGGCGCGAGGTGAACCGGCGCAACCGCGACTGGCTGCGCCCCTGGGAGGCGACGATCCCGCCGCCCACGCCGAGCGGCCCGATCACCCACCGCCCGACCTACCGTCAGATGGTGCGCCATCTTCGCTCGGAGGCGAACGCGGGCCGGATGCTGCCCTTCGTCATCGAGTACCAGGGCCGGCTCGTGGGGCAGTTGACCGTCGCCGGCATCACCTGGGGATCCATGTGCTCGGGCCACGTCGGGTACTGGGTGGACGAGGCCGTGGCCGGACGCGGAGTGATGCCGACGGCCGTCGCCCTCGCCGTCGACCACTGCTTCCGCACGGTCGGGCTGCACCGCATCGAGGTCTGCATTCGGCCGGAGAACGGGCCGAGCCGCAGGGTCGTGGAGAAACTCGGATTCCGCGAGGAGGGGCTTCGGCCACGGTATCTCCACATCGACGGCGGCTGGCGGGACCACCTCGTGTTCGCGCTGACCGCCGAGGAGGTCCCGGAAGGTCTCCTCAAGCGCCGCCGTCGCGAGCGCCGGGGCAACACCGCAGGTCCGGCCACCCCCAACAGCGTGGATCCGGGTGCCCCCTCGAAATAAAATAAATGTTCGAAATTGATCGGCGAGGGACCGCCAGAGGCATTAAATTCGCGTCCCGGTCAGCCAGTTGATCGCATCAGTCGCAAAAAAAGCTCGAAATATCAGCCAGATCGTGCGACACACCGGCCCAATTGGCGGATGGCCCCACGCAAACCCCTCTACGGTGTGAGGCGTGAGCAGCAGCGGCCTCATCTACGCAGTCATCGTCGGGGCCTGGGCCGCCTACTTGGTGCCGATGTGGCTCCGTAGGCAGGACGAGCTGAACGAAGCCCGTCCGACGGAACGCTTCAGCACCGCCATCCGGCTTCTCTCCGGCCGGGCGGGCATGGAGCGCCGGTACGCCAAGGACCTGCAGGCGCGCTCGCCCGAGGCGGACGAGCGGCGCGGCGACCCGGTCGACCCGGACGCGACCACCGACGCGGTGGACGTCCGGGCCTTCGTCGTACGCCCGGAGCCCGCCCGGGAGCCGGAACCCGAACCGGAGCCGGCGCCCGCGCCGGAGCCCGCCCCGGTCAAGTCCCGCCCGGTGCGCGCCACTTCCGCGGAGGCGCAGGCCCGGGCCCGGCGCACCAAGGCGCTCGCGCGCCGCCGCCGCACCACCGTGCTGCTCTTCGTCGCCTTCACCGCCGGTGCCGTCGTGGCCGGCGTCGGCGGCGTCCCGTTCCTGTGGGCGCCCGCCGTGCCGGCCCTGCTGCTGAGCGCGTACATCGTGTACCTGCGGGCCCAGGAGCGCCGTCGCTTCGCCTACGTCATGGACCGGCGCCGCGCCGAGATCGCCGCGCAGCGGCTGCGGGAGCGCCAGCCGCGCAGGCGGCAGGCGGCCGGCGGACGCGTCGCGGCCGAGTACGCCGACAACGCGGAGGAAGGACCAGCCGGCGGCGAGCCGGCCACCGACCCCGGCCTGGAGGCGCTCGCCGCCGACCGGCGCGCGCTCGTCGAGCAGACCGACCACGCGGAGTGGGTAGACCAGCAGCGCGAGCGGCAGGCCCGCCCCGGCCCCGGCGACAGCTGGGACCCGGTCCCCGTGCCGCTGCCCACCTACGTGACCGCCCCCGTCGCCCCGCGCGGCACCGGCGGCATCGACTACGGCGCTCCGGAGACCTGGAGCTCGGCCCGGTCCTCCGCCGCCGAGCAGGCCGCCGCCCCGGAGCCCGAGGAGCAGCCCGCCGCCGACGACGGCCGCAGCGACGCCCGCCGCGCCGCCTCCGCCCGGCGCTCCCGCGAGCGCGGCCGCACCCCGCTGTTCGACCAGTACGACGACGGCACGGGCAAGCGGCCGCGCGCCGCCAACGAGTGACCGGGGCCACAGCGGAGGTCCCGGGGCTGACCAGCCGGGGAGCGGATTTCCGAGCACCCCGATCGGGGTGCTAGAGTTTCACTCGTTGCAAGGGCCTGTGGCGCAGTCTGGTAGCGCACCTCGTTCGCATCGAGGGGGTCTGGGGTTCAAATCCCCACAGGTCCACTGCAATTGGAGCCCCGCCGGGTTTACCCGGCGGGGCTCTTGCCTGTTCCCGGACTTATCCGGCGCGCGCTCAGTCCTGGAGCGGCTTCGCGTAGCAGCGGCTCAGCTCGTCGAAGCGGTAGTGGCCGAACTTGGGGCAGGGCTCGTAACCGCTGGACGTGTAGAGGGCTATCGCCTCGGGCTGCTTGGTGCCCGTCTCCAGGACCATGCGCAGCCGGCCCGCCGCGCGGGCGTCCGCCTCCAGGGCCGCGAGGATCCGGCGGGCGAGGCCGAGGCCGCGGGCCTCCGGAGTGACGTACATCCGCTTCAGCTCGGCGTCGCCGTCGGCGTACGCCTCCTCGTTCGCGTCCTGGGTGCGCCAGCCGCCCGTCGCGAGCGGGGTGCCCTGCTCGTCGTAGGCGATCAGGTACAGGCCCCGCGGGGCGTCGAACATCGAGGGGTCGAGGGGTGTGACATCGCCCTCGTCGCCGTAGCGCTCCGCGTACTCGAGCTGTACGCGGTCGTTCAGGGCGATCGCGTCGGGGTGGCCGAAGGAGACGGGGCGCAGGGTGAGCGCCGAGGCCGGCGCGGGCTGGATAGTCATGCGTAGCATCGTAACTCTATGCTGGCGATTGCGGCTGACTCGTCCAGTGTGCCGGTACCGTGACCGGGTGCTGACTGTGACCACTGTGAATGTGAACGGGCTGCGGGCCGCCGCCAAGAAGGGCTTCGTGGAGTGGCTGGCGGAGACCTCCGCCGACGTGCTGTGTCTCCAGGAGGTGCGCGCCGAGCCGGAGCAGCTGCCCGCCGAGGTGCGCGAGCCCGAGGGGTGGCACGTCGTGCACGCCCCGGCCGGGGCCAAGGGCCGGGCCGGTGTCTCCCTCTACACGCGGCGCGAGCCGGAGCGGGTGCGGATCGGCTTCGGGTCGGCCGAGTTCGACGGCAGCGGCCGGTACGTGGAAGCGGATCTGCCGGGCGTCGTCGTCGCCTCCCTGTACCTGCCGTCGGGCGAGGTCGGGACCGAGCGGCAGGACGAGAAGATCCGGTTCATGGACGAGTTCCTCGGGTACCTGAAGGAGCTGCGGGTGCGGGCCGCCGCCGACGGGCGCGAGGTCGTCGTCTGCGGCGACTGGAACATCGCGCACCGCGAAGCCGACCTGAAGAACTGGAAGGGCAACAAGAAGAACTCCGGGTTCCTGCCCGAGGAGCGGGAGTGGCTGGGGCGGGTCCTCGACGCCACCGACGGCGGATACGCGGACGTGGTGCGGGGGCTGCACCCGGACGTCGAGGGCCCGTACTCGTGGTGGTCGTACCGCGGGCGCGCCTTCGACAACGACACGGGCTGGCGGATCGACTACCAGATCTCGACGCCGGGCCTCGCCGGGCGCGCGGTCAAGGGGTTCGTCGAGCGGGCCGCCACGCACGCCGAGCGCTGGTCGGACCACGCGCCGGTGACCGTCGTCTACGAGTAGGCCGCACAGGCCCGAGGCAGGCCCGAGGCAGGCTCGTTCAAGGGCTTACGTCCCCTCGTACGGCATGGCAGATTTTGGTCGCGTACATGATGAGTTCGCGGTCAACTGCCGACTGTACGGGGGGACTTCATGTCTCGTTCCGATCATGCCTCTGCCGTTCCTGCCTCTCGTGTCACCGGCCGGCGCGGGCTGCTCCTCGGGGCCGCCGGGGCCGGGCTCGTGCTCGCCGGAGCCGGGGCCGGGCAGGCGCAGGGGGCGCCCGCGGGGGCGCCGCCGGTGCTGCTCACCGAGCAGGCGAGCAAGCGGATCCTGGTGCTCGATCCCGGGGCCGGCGTGTGGGATCCCGCCGCCGATCCGTCCGTCGTGAAGTGGGCCTTCTCGCCGGTCGGCGACCCCAGGTACCGGGATCTCGTGCCCGATGACAGCTGGGTGTACCCGAGCGAGGCCAAGGTGCGCAGACACCGGGGGCGGACGTACGTGCTGACCACGGCGTCGTTCGGGTTCGTGGCCGCCGTCGAGGTTCCGTCCGGGCGGCGGTACTGGGGGGCGGCCCTCGGTCCCGGCGACGACCTGTTCAACCCGCACACCGCCGAGATCCTGCCGGACGGGAACATAGCCGTCGCGTGCAGCACGGGCGCCCTCGTGCGGCTGTACGCGGCCTCGCTGGGGCCGCACGCCAAGCGGTACACCGAGGTCGGGCTGAAGGGCGCGCACGGGCTGCACTGGGACGGTGCGCGGCGGCTGCTGTGGGCCATGGGGGACGACGAGCTGGTGGCCTACGAGGTGGCGGGGACGCGGGTGCGGCCCGCGCTGGTGCGGCGGTCCGCCGTGGCGCTGCCCGTCGCCACCCCGGGGAAGTCGGCGGGCGGGCACGATCTGTTCCCCGTCGCCGGGCGGCCGGGGCGGATGTGGGTGACGACCAGCGCCTCCGTGTTCCAGTACGACATCGCCGCCGGCGCCTTCGTGCAGGACTTCGCCGGGGCCGACGAGATCGTGCGGAAGTCGGTGAAGTGCGTGGGCAACGATCCGTGGACCGGCCGGGTCGTCACCACCGTGCCGGAGAAGGGGCTCGGCGAGACCTGGTGGACGACGACGGTGAGCGTGCACCGGCCGCCGGGCACCTACAAGCTGGTCAACGGCGGGATCTATAAGGCGCGCTGGTGGCTTCCCCGCTGAGCTTGCGGTCCAGGGCCATCGAGAGTTCCGCCTCCACCACCGACTTGGCCAGGGGGCGCAGCCGCTCGACGTCCTTCTCGGCGGCGTGGGCGAGGACGAGGTCGGCGAAGAGGGTGGCCAGGGAGTCCGCGTGCTCGCGGACCCGCTTGGCCGCCGCGAGCACCTCGGCGAGCGGGATGCCCTCGCGGACCAGCGCCGCCGAGACGTCGAGGAGGCGGCGGCTGATGTGCACGATCTCCTCGCCGTCGGTGCCCAGGTAGCCGAGGTCGAGCGCGGCCTGGAGGTTCTCCGGGGTGTCCTGGCCGGCGAAGTAGTCGGCGAGTTCGGGGGCGGTGAGGCGGACCGGGGTCTCCTCGGTGGGGGCGCCGATGCCGAGGAGCTCACCGACGTCGCGGCCGCGGTCGAACGCCTCGGAGAGTTCGGCGATGCCGTTGAGGGTGTGGCCGCGGTCGAGGAGCGCGGCGATGGTGCGCAGCCTGGCCAGGTGGGTCTCGTCGTACCAGGCGATGCGGCCCTCGCGGCGCGGGGGCCTGATGAGGCCGCGCTCGCGGTAGAAGCGCACGGTGCGCACCGTGATGCCGGCCGCCTCCGCCAGCTCCGCCATGCGGTATTCGCGGTGTTCTTCCTGCTTGTCGCTGCGGTCCGCTGCTTCTTCTGCCACGCCGGAAACCCTATGTCGTACCGACGGTAACTTTCCTGGGCCCGACCCCTACCCATCAGTACGCACCTGCTCTACTCTCCGAATTGCGCCAGTGTTCACTGGCGGGATCGTGCGGCAAAGGAGGCGCCGGGATGGGCACGGACGAGCGCGGGCATGAGCACGTGCGGGTGGCGGTGATCGGGTCCGGGTTCGGCGGTCTGGGCGCCGCGGTCCGGCTGCGCCGCGAGGGCATCACCGACTTCGTGGTCCTGGAGCGGGCCGGCACCGTCGGCGGCACCTGGCGCGACAACAGCTACCCGGGGTGCGCCTGCGACGTACCGTCCCACCTGTACTCCTTCTCCTTCGCGCCGAACCCGGACTGGCCGCGCACCTTCTCCGGCCAGGAGCGGATCCACGAGTACCTGGAGCACGTCGCCGACACCTTCCGGCTGCGCCCGCACATCCGCTTCGACTCCGAGGTGAAGCAGGCGCGCTGGGACGCCGAGAAGCTCTGGTGGGAGATCGAGACCGCGAGCGGCACCCTCACCGCCGACGTCGTCGTCTCCGCCACCGGACCGCTCTCCGACCCGAAGGTCCCCGAGGTCCCCGGCATCGACTCGTTCACCGGCAAGGTCTTCCACTCGGCCCGCTGGGACCACGACTACGACCTGCGCGGCAAGCGCGTCGCCATGATCGGGACCGGCGCCTCCGCCATCCAGATCGTGCCCGCGATCCAGCGCGAGGTCGGGCGGCTCACCCTCTTCCAGCGCACGCCCCCGTGGGTGATGCCGCGCGCCGACCGCGCCATCACGAAGGCCGAGCGCTGGCTGCACCGCCAGCTGCCCTTCACCACCCAGGCGCGCCGCGGACTCCTGTGGGGCATAAGGGAGTTGCAGGTCCAGGCGTTCACCAAGCGGCCCAACGAGCTGGGCCTGGTGGAGAACCTGGCCAAGGCGAACATGCACCGCGCGGTCAAGGACCCGGCGCTGCGCGCCAAGCTCACTCCCGACTACCGCATCGGCTGCAAGCGGATCCTGCTGTCCAACACCTACTATCCGGCGCTGGCCCAGCCGAACGTCGACGTCGTCGCCTCCGGGCTGAGCGAGATCCGCGGGAACACCCTGGTCGCCGCCGACGGCAGCGAGGCCGAGGTCGACGCGATCATCTTCGGCACCGGGTTCCACGTCACCGACATGCCGATCGCGGACCGGGTGACCGGGGCCGACGGCGACACGCTCATGCAGTCGTGGAAGGACGGCATGAAGGCGCTGCGCGGCGCCACCGCGGCCGGCTTCCCGAACTTCATGACGATCATCGGGCCCAACACCGGCCTCGGGAACTCCTCGATGATCCTGATGATCGAGTCCCAGCTGAACTATCTGGCCGACTACATGCGGCAGCTGGACGTCCTCGGCGGCCGCGTCGCCCTGAACCCCCGCGAGACCGCCGTCACCGGCTGGAACAACCGGGTCCAGGACCGGATGAAGCGCACCGTGTGGAACACCGGCGGCTGCACCAGCTGGTACCTCGACGCCAACGGCCGCAACACGACCGTCTGGCCCGGCACCACCACGGAGTTCCGGCAGGCCACCCGGCACGTCGACGTCGGCGAGTACGAGGTCGTGCGCCCGCCCGTCGCCGAGCGTCCTGCCACGTCCCGTACCGCCAAGCGCACGAAGAAGGCAGAGGTGAAGGCCGCATGAGCCGCCTGATGCACGTGACGTCCGGGCCGTTCGCCCCGCCCGTCGCCGCCCGCGAGCTGACCGTCGAGTCGGCGGACGGGGCCCGGCTGCACGTCGAGGTGCACGGCCCCTCCGAGGACACGGCGGCGCCCACCGTGGTGCTCGCCCACGGCTGGACCTGCTCGACCGCCTTCTGGGCCGCGCAGGTGCGGGACCTCGCCGCCGACCACCGCGTGGTCGTGTACGACCAGCGGGGGCACGGCCGCAGCCCGGCCGCCGTGCAGCTCCCGTACACCCCCGAGATGCTGGCCGACGACCTGGTCGCCGTGCTCGGCGCGACGCTCGGTCCGGGGGAGCGGGCGGTGCTCGCCGGACACTCCATGGGCGGCATGACGATGATGGCCGCCGCGAAGCGGCCCGAGTTCAAGGAGCACGCCGCCGCCGTCCTGCTGTGCAGCACCGGCAGCTCGGGCCTCGTCTCCGAGGCGACCGTGGTGCCGATGCTCGGTGCGGGCACCCTGCGCACCCGGCTCACCCGCTCGATCCTCGGGTCGAAGGCGCCGCTCGGCCCGGTCACGCCGGTCGGCAAGAAGGTCCTCAAGTTCGCGACCATGGGCCCGGGTTCGTCACCGGACAAGGTGGAGGCCTGCGCGCGCATCGTGCACGCCTGCCCGCGCGGTGTCCGGCACGGCTGGTCGCATGTGCTGGAGACGCTGCAACTCGACGACCACGTCGGCGAGTTGACGATGCCGACGGCCGTCGTCGTCGGGACCGCGGACCGGATGACGCCCGCCGTGCACGCCCGGCGGATCGCCGCAGCGCTGCCGGACTGCGTGGGCCTGACCGAACTGGCGGGCCTCGGCCACATGACACCCATCGAGGCTCCGGAAGCCGTCACGGCGAAGATCCGCGAGCTGTCGGACACCTACGTACAGACGGAGAAGGGGGCGGATGTCGCATGAGCAAGGTCAGTCTGGAAGGGCAGGTCGCGGTCGTCACGGGCGCCGCGCGCGGAGTCGGTGAGCTGCTCGCCCGCAAGCTGTCGGCGCGCGGCGCCAAGATCGCCCTGGTCGGCCTGGAGCCGGACGAGCTGAAGCAGGTGGCCGGGCGGCTGCACGCCGACGCCGACTGGTGGCACGCGGACGTCACCGACCACGAGGCGATGGCGCAGGTCGCGCGGGAGGTGAAGGAGCGGTTCGGGAAGGTCGACATCGTCGTGGCGAACGCGGGCGTCGCGACCGGCGGGCCGTTCGTCGACTCCGACCCCGTCGCCTGGCGCCGGGTGATCGAGGTGAACCTCATCGGGTCCGCCGTCACCGCCCGCGCCTTCCTGCCCGTCCTCATGGAGTCGCGCGGCTACCTGCTGCAGATCGCCTCGCTCGCCGCGATCACGCCCGCGCCGATGATGACCGCGTACTGCGCGTCGAAGTCGGGCGTGGAGGCGTACGCGCACAGCCTGCGCGCCGAGGTCGGCTACAAGGGCGTCCGGGTCGGCGTCGGCTATCTGTCCTGGACCGACACCGACATGGTGCGCGGCGCCGACCAGGACGACGTGATGCGCGAGCTGCGCCAGCGGCTGCCCTGGCCGTCGAACAAGACGTATCCGCTGGGCCCGGCCGTCGACCGGATCGTGGCGGGCATCGAGCGGCGGTCGTCGCACGTGTACGCGCAGTGGTGGCTGCGCGGCATGCAGGGCATCCGCGGCTACCTGCCCGCGGTCATCGGCTCGGTCGGGCAGCGCGAGATGCGCCGGTTCGAGCCGCGGCTCGGCAGTGTGTCGCGCGGTCTCGTGGGGGCCGGCGGCGCCGCCGACGAGCAGGTACGAGAGCGCTGACCTGCGGTTCTCTCCCTTCGACACGGTCGGTCATTGATCGAAATGCGATGAATGTCCGGCCGTGTCAGGCTGGTCGAGGCCCAATCCCCTCACCCACCAACGGGAGTGAACAGCATGGGCATCATGGACCAGTTCAAGGACAAGGGCGAAGAGCTCTCCAACAAGGCCAAGGACGCCATGGGCGGCGCCAAGGACGAGTCGAGTGAGCGAGCCCAGCAGGCGCAGGACGAGGCGAGCGAGCGCAGCTCGCAGGCCCCGGACCAGGCGCAGCGGGCCGCCCAGGAGGCACAGGACAAGTTCGACCAGGACTACGACGCCTGACGCTTCCCCCTGAGCGAGTCGGACCCCACCCGGGACGCCGGGTGGGGTCCGATTGCGTCTGCCCGGCGTCCCCCTCCTCCCTGCCCGAAGCCGCCCGAAGCCGCCGCCCTACCGGGGCGGCAGCTTCGGGCGGCGGCGGTCCGGCACGTCCGTGTAGTCCGGCGGGTCGAGGGCGCCCTGTTCCCGCAGCAGGTCGAGGGCGAGGTGCACCGCGTCGTCGAGCTGCGCGTGCCGGCCCTCCGCCCAGTCCAGCGGGGTGCGCAGGACCTCGATGTCCGGGTCGACGCCCCGGTTCTCGACGGACCAGCCGTACTCGGGGAACCACGCCGCGTTCATCGGCACCGTGATCACCGTGCCGTCGCCGAGCTTGTGCCGCCCGGTCATGCCGACCACGCCGCCCCAGGTGCGCTGGCCGACGACCGGGCCGAGCGCGAGCAGCTTGAACGCCGCGGTGATCATGTCGCCGTCGGACGAGGTGGCCTCGTCGGCGAGGGCGACCACCGGTCCGCGCGGCGCGTTCGACGCGTACGACACGGGCTGCGCGTTCCGCGTCAGGTCCCAGCCGATGATCTTCCGGGTCAGTTTCTCGACGACCAGCTCGCTGATGTTGCCGCCCGCGTTGCCCCGGACGTCGACGATGAGCGCGGGTCGCGACACCTCCATGCGCAGGTCCCGGTTGAACTGCGCCCAGCCGGACCCGCCCATGTCGGGGATGTGCAGATAGCCGCACTTGCCGTTGCTCAACTCCCGTACCACGGCACGGCGTTTGGCCACCCAGTCCTGGTAGCGCAGCGGCCGCTCGTCGACGAGCGGGACGACCGCGACGCGGCGCGCCCGGCCCTCGCCCTCGGCCGGGGTGAAGGTCAGCTCCACGGTCGTGCCGCCCGCGCCCGCCAGCAGCGGGTACGGGCCCGTGAGCGGGTCGACCGGGCGGCCGTCGACATGGGTGAGGATCGCGCCCTCGCGGATGCCGGTGCCCGCGAGCGGGGAGCGGGCCTTGGAGTCGGACGAGTCGCCGGGCAGGATCCGGGTGAGCATCCAACTCCCGTCCCGGCAGACCAGGTTGGCGCCGAGCAGGCCCTGGGCGCGCTGGTAGTGCGGCGGGCCCTCGTTGCGGCGGGCGGCGGCGACGTAGGCGTGCGAGGTGCCTAGTTCGCCGAGGACCTCCCGCAGCAGGTCGGCGAACTCGTCGGGGGACGCGACCCGTTCGACCAGCGGCCGGTACTGGTCGAGGACGGCGTCCCAGTCGATGCCGCACATCCGCGGTTCCCAGAAGTAGGCCCGGATGAGCCGGCCCGCCTCGTCGAACGACTGGCGCCACTCGGCGGCCGGGTCCACCTCGTGCAGGATGCGGCGCAGGTCGATCCAGATCGTGGAGTCGTTGTCGCCCGCCTCGGCCGACGGCACGGCGCTCAGCTCGCCCTCGTCGCCGACGACGAGCCGGGTTCCGTCGCCGCTGACCGCGAACCAGTCCATGTGGTCGACCAGTTGGGTCTTCTTGCCCTTGGCCAGGTTGAAGTGTTCGAGGGTCGGCTGGGACGAGGTGTCGGCCGGGTTGGCGAAGGTCTCGCCGAGCGCGCCCGAGATCGGCCAGCGCAGCCAGACGAGCCCGCCGCCGGCGACCGGGTACATCGCCGAGTACTTGGAGGCCGCGACGGGGAACGGCACCACCCGGTTGGGCAGGCCCTCGATCTCCACGGTCGGCGTGCCGTCCCCGGTGGCGCCCGTGTCGTCGGCCGGGTCGAGGCCCCCGGCTGCCGTGCGCCCGTCGGGGGAGAGGGCGAACGGGGACGGGGTCGCCGACGACAGCGGTACGAGGTAGGGGCGGCAGCCCAGCGGGAACGACAGGTCGCCGGTGTGCACGTCGTAGACCGGGTCGAAGCCGCGCCAGGACAGGAACGCGAGGTAGCGGCCGTCCCGGGTGAAGACCGGGTTCTCGTCCTCGAAGCGGCCGTTGGTGACGTCGACGATCGTGCGGTCCTTGATGCGGGCCATCTTGATCTGCCGCAGCGAGCGGCCGATGCGCGGGTGCGACCAGGTCAGCCAGGCGCCGTCCGGTGAGAACGCGAGATCGCGGACCGGACCGTTCGTGGACCGGATCAGCTCGGTGACCTCGCCGTTCGACTCCTCCGTCGCGTCGATGAGGAGGAGCCGGCCGTCGTTCGAGGCGATGGCGAGGCGCTCGCCGTCCGGGGCGGAGACCAGTTCCTGGACGCGGCCGAGCCCCCCGGAGGCGAGCCGGCGCGGCTCCCGGTCGCCGCTGGCGCGCGGCAGGTAGGCGATCTCGACGGCGTCGTCGCCCTCGGCGTCGGTGACGTAGGCGACCTGCCCGCCGGAACCGAGCATCTCGGGGAGCCGGACCCGGACGCCCGGGGTGTCGGTGATGGTGCGGGCCGGGCCGTCCCGGTGCGTCAGCCAGTACAAGGAGCCGCGCACGACGACCGCGCTGGCCCGCCCCGTCTCGTCGACCGAGAGCGCGTCGACGTGGTGGGCGGCCGGCACCTGGTAGCTGCGGCGTCCGGCGCGCGGGCCGCCGAGCCGCACGGTCAGCCGGCGCGGCTCGGAGCCGGGGCCGAGGTGGTCCAGGATCCACAGCTCGCCCGCGCACTGGTAGACGATCCGGGTGCCGTCGGACGAGGCGTGCCGGGCGTAGAAGGCGTCGTGGTCGGTGTGCCGGGTCAGGTCGGAGCCGTCGGGCAGGCACGAGTAGACGTTGCCGACGCCCTCGTGGTCGGAGAGGAACGCGATCCGGTCGCCGACGAACATCGGGGCGTCCAGATGTCCGTCGAGGTCGGCGAGGATCCGCTGCCCGTGCACCCACAACCGGCCCTGCGCGCCGCCCCGGTAGCGCTTCCAGGCGGCCGGCTCGTGCGGCGGCGTGCCCGTCAGGAGCAGGGTCCTGCGCTCCCCGTCGATGTCGGCGACCTGGATGTCGCTGACCGGGCCCCAGGGGAGCTTGCCGCCGGGGGAGCCGTCGGTCGGGACGCTGTAGGCGAAGGTGAAGTAGGAGAACGGCTCGCCGTGCGAGGCCACCGCGAGGACGTCGGCCCGTCCGTCCTTGTCGGGGGGTGACCAGCCGCGGACCTGGGTGTCGACGCTGCCCCAGTACGTGAGGCGGCGGGCGGCGCCGCCGTCGACCGGTGCGAGGTGGATCTCCGGGTCGAGGCTGCGCCAGGTCGTGTACGCGATGTGGCGGCCGTCGGGGGCGAAGCGCGGGTGGCCGATCTTGGTCCGGTCGGCGGTGACCCGCCAGGCCCGCGCGGAGCCGTCCAGGGGGGCGACCCAGAGATCGTCCTCCGCCACGAAACAGAGTCGCTCGCCGCTCAGGTGCGGGAATCGCAGGTACGCCTCGGCTGTCTCTTCTGTCACCTCCCCATGCTTTTCCGCGCGATGGCCTCCGGCAACCTGGGCCCCTGGCGGGGCACACTGTGGTGCAGCCCACGTACGAAACGGTTTCGTTTCGATACGTGAAGGGGTAGGTTCATGGCGTAAGGACACGGAGAGGTCAGGTGAGGTCATGGTCGCCGAAGCGGCAGCGCGACGCAGCCGGATCACGCCCGAGCGCGAGGCCGAGCTGTACGGCGCCGTGCTCGATCTGCTCCGCGAGGTCGGTTACGACGCCCTGACGATGGACGCCGTGGCCGCCCGCACCCGGGCCAGCAAGGCGACGCTCTACCGCCAGTGGGGCGGCAAGGCCGAGCTGGTGGTGAAGGCGCTGCGGAACCAGAAGCCGCAGTTCGACGCGATCGACACCGGCTCGCTGCGCGGTGATCTGCATGCGATGGCCCTCCGCGAGGACGACTGTCACATGGAGCAGAACAGCGCGTTGATGCGCGGCCTGATGGTGGCCGTGCACGCCAACCCCGATCTGCTCGCGGCCTTCAAGGAGTGGATCGTCGCTCCCGAACTGTCCGGTCTCGACCGCATGCTGCAGCGAGCCGTGGACAGAGGCGAGATCCGGGCCGACAACCCGGCGCTCGACTATGTGATGCACATGCTGATCGGCGCGTTCGCCACCCGCACGCTCATCGACGAGCTGCCACCCACGCGGGCCTACCTCTCCTCGTACATCGACGCTGTGGTCCTCCCCGCCCTCAGCGCGTAACTCCCTTCCGCAGCACCCCTGCTCACCTGACGCGCACCGCTCACGTCGTCGGGCCGACACCCCCTGCCCCGATTCGCCCCACGACCTGACCGGGAGTACGCCCTCGTGGCCACGTTCCTCTACAAGCTCGGCAAACTAGCCTTTCGCCGACGGCATTTCGTCGCCCTGATCTGGGTGGCGCTGCTCACGCTCGCGGGCGTGGGCGCGGCCTCCGCGCCGACCGCCGCCTCCAGCTCCTTCTCGATCCCCGGCACCGAGGCCCAGAAGGCCTTCGACCTGCTGGACCAGCGCTTCCCCGGCTCCGCCGCCGACGGCGCCACCGCCCGTGTCGTCTTCAAGGCGCCGGCCGGCGAGAAGCTCACCGACGCCGCCAACAAGGCGGACGTCCAGGACACCGTCTCCGCGATCAAGTCGAGCTCGAAGCAGGTCGCGTCCGTCGCCGACCCGTTCGCCGCCAAGACGGTCAGCAAGGACGGCACGATCGGCTACACCTCGGCCTCGTACAAGGTCTCCTCGATGGAGCTGACCGACGACGACCGGGACGCGCTGCAGAAGGTCATCGACCAGGCCAAGGAGACCGGGCTGACCGTCGAGGTCGGCGGTGACGCGCTGCAGGCCATGCCGGAGACGGGCGCCACCGAGGTCATCGGCATCGCCGTCGCGGCCGTCGTCCTCGTCATCACCTTCGGCTCGCTGCTCGCGGCGGGGCTTCCGCTGCTCACCGCGATCATCGGCGTGGGCATCGGCGTCTCGTCGATCACGGCGCTCGCCAACGCGCTCGACCTCGGCACCACCACCTCGACCCTCGCGATGATGATCGGCCTCGCGGTCGGCATCGACTACGCGCTGTTCATCGTCTCCCGCTACCGCGCCGAGCTGGCCGAGGGCCGGGAGCGCGAGGAGGCGGCCGGGCGGGCCGTCGGCACGGCGGGCTCCGCGGTCGTGTTCGCGGGTCTGACCGTCGTCATCGCCCTCGTCGGCCTCGCCGTCGTCAACATCCCGATGCTGACCAAGATGGGCATCGCCGCGGCCGGCACCGTCGCCATCGCCGTGCTCATCGCCCTCACGCTCATCCCGGCGCTGCTCGGCTACGCGGGCAAGCGCGTCCACGGCCGCAAGGCCCGCAAGGCGCTCGACGCCCGCGACGTCACGGAGCAGGCCGAGCCCAAGGCCAACATGGGCACCCGCTGGGCCCGCTTCGTGCTGCGCCGCCCGGTCGCCGTCCTGATCGCCGGCATCGTCGGCCTCGGCGCCATGGCGATCCCGGTCGCCTCGCTCGAACTCGGCCTGCCCGACGACGGCGTCCAGCCGACCGACACCACCCAGCGCAAGGCGTACGACCTGCTCTCCGACGGCTTCGGCCCCGGCTTCAACGGGCCGCTCATGACGGTCGTCGACGCCAAGGGCGCGGACGACCCGAAGGACGCCGTCGACCGGGTCGTCACCGCGATCAAGGACACGGACGGCGTCGCCGCGGTCACCCCGGCCACGTTCAACAAGGCCGGTGACACCGCCATCGTCAGCGTCGTCTCGAAGTACAAGCCGTCCTCCGTCGAGACCGAGGACGTCGTCCACGCCATCCGTGACGAGGGCAAGGACATCAAGGCCGACACCGGCGCGGAGCTGAGCGTCACCGGCTCCACGGCGATGAACATCGACGTCTCGCAGAAGCTCAACGACGCGCTCGTGCCGTACCTGGCGCTCGTCGTGGGCCTGGCCTTCCTGCTCCTGATGGTCGTCTTCCGGTCGGTCCTGGTGCCGCTGAAGGCCGCCCTCGGCTTCCTGCTCTCGGTGCTCGCCGCGCTCGGCGCCGTCGTCGCCGTCTTCCAGTGGGGCTGGCTCGGCTCGGTCTTCGGCGTCGACCAGACGACCCCGATCATGTCGATGATGCCGATCTTCATGGTGGGCGTGGTCTTCGGTCTCGCGATGGACTACGAGGTGTTCCTCGTGACGCGGATGCGCGAGGCGTACGTGCACGGCGAGCGGCCCGCGCAGGCGATCGTCACCGGGTTCCGGCACGGGGCGCGGGTGGTCACGGCCGCGGCGATCATCATGATCGCGGTGTTCGCGGGCTTCATCGGAAGCTCCGAGCAGATGGTGAAGATGATCGGCTTCGGTCTCGCGATCGCCGTCTTCTTCGACGCGTTCGTGGTCCGCATGACGATCGTGCCCGCGGTGCTCGCACTGCTCGGCAAGAAGGCCTGGTGGCTGCCGAAGTGGCTGGACCGGGCGCTGCCCAACGTGGACGTCGAGGGCGAGGGCCTCGCCAAGGGCGCCGCCGCGGGCGAGCGGCCCGAGGAGGACCGCGAGCTCGTCAGCGCGTGATGCCCTGAGGGGTCACCGGGGCGACGGCCGTGTACGTCCGGCGCAGGAAGCGGATCAGCGCTTTCGCGTCGAACTGCACGACCGTCGCCCCGTTCGCGTGCTCGTGGAACTCGATGACCACCTGGACCCGGCCGCAGGGCCAGATCCGGACGTCGCCGGCGGTGACGGGGGCGCGCAGACCGCGCTCGAGCAGATCGCGCGGGAAGATCCACTCGCCGGAGTCGGGGAGCGTGACGTGGATCCGGCCGTCGTAGCGCAGGATCACCGGAACGGCCCGGGGTGCCTCGGGGGAGTCGGTGACGACGCGGGCGCGGGCGTACTGCTCGACGTACTGCTCGACGGCGCTCATGTCATCCAATGTCCCATATGCCCGACTGTACGGACCAGGCCTAATTGGTTCTGCGACGCTCTTGCAAGGCATTCGCAACAGGGCACTATCATCGAACGGTCAACCAGCCCGGTTGCCAGTCACCAGCAGCCCGAGCGCCGGAGAGCCCGCCATGCATGTCCCCGACGGATTCATCAACGCCCCCGTCTCGGCGGCCGCAGGTGTCGTCGCCGCGGGTGCCGTCGCCGTCAGCCTGCGCGGCGCGCGCCGCGAGCTGGACGAGCGCACGGCGCCGCTGGCCGGTCTGGTCGCGGCGTTCATCTTCGCCGTCCAGATGCTCAACTTCCCGGTGGCCGCGGGCACCAGCGGCCATCTGCTCGGCGGCGCGCTCGCCGCGATACTCGTCGGCCCCTACACAGGGGTCCTCTGTGTGTCCGTGGTCCTCCTCATGCAGGGCGTGCTCTTCGCCGACGGCGGCCTGACCGCCCTCGGCGTGAACATCACCGACATGGCGATCACCACCACCGTCGTCGCCTACCTCGTCTTCCGCGGCCTCGTGAAGGTGCTGCCGCGCAGCCGCCGCTCGATCACCGTGGCGTCCTTCGTGGCGTCCCTGCTCTCGGTCCCGGCGGCCGCGATCGTCTTCACCCTCCTTTACGCCATCGGAGGGACGACCGACGTCTCGATCGGCAAGGTCGCCACCGCCATGGTCGGCGTGCACGTCCTGATCGGCATCGGCGAGGCCGTGATCACCGCGCTCACCGTGGGCGCCGTCGTGGCCGTGCGGCCCGACCTCGTGTACGGCGCCCGGGGCCTGCAGCAGAAGCTCAAGCTGCGGGTCGGCGGGGAACTCGTCGACGCGGCCCCGGACACCCCGGCGGCGGCCCCCGTCGCAGCCCCCGTCGCGGCCCGCTCGCACCGGAAGATCTGGGTGATCGGCCTGGTCACCTCCCTCGTCCTGGCCGGCTTCGTCTCCTTCTACGCGTCCGCGAACCCGGACGGCCTGGAGAAGGTCGCCCACGACAAGGGCATCGACAGCAAGACCGAGGAGCACGCCTCCGCGGACTCCCCGCTCGCCGACTACGGCGTCAAGGACGTCACCGACGCCCGGCTCTCCGGCGGCCTCGCCGGAGTCATCGGCGTCGGCGTGACCGTCGTCGCCGGTTCGGCCGTCTTCTGGGCGCTGCGCAGGCGGCGCACCAGCGAGCCGACGTCCACCGAGATCCGCACCCAGCAGAGCGTCTGACATGGGCGCAGGTCACGCCCACCGCCTCTACCGTGCCGGGCACTCGCCCGTGCACGCGCTGCCCCCGCACACCAAGCTCGCCGCCGTCTTCTGCTTCGTGGTCGTCGTGGTCTCCACCCCGCGCGAGGCGATGTGGGCGTTCGCGCTGTACGCGGTGCTGCTCGCGGGGGTCGCGTACGCGGCCCGGGTGCCGGCCGGCTTCCTGCTCAAGCGGCTCCTGATCGAGATCCCGTTCGTCGCCTTCGCCGTCCTGATGCCATTCGTCGCGGAGGGCGAGCGGGTGCAGGTGCTCGGCATGTCGCTGAGCGAGAGCGGACTGTGGGGCGCGTGGAACGTGCTGGCCAAGGGCACCCTCGGCGTCGCCGCGTCGGTGCTGCTGGCCGCCACGACCGAGCTGCGCGCCCTGCTGCTCGGCCTCCAGCGCCTCAAGCTGCCGCCGCTGCTCGTCCAGATCGCCTCCTTCATGATCCGCTACGGCGACGTGATCACCGACGAGATGCGCCGCATGAGGATCGCCCGGGAGTCGCGCGGCTTCGAGGCGTCCGGGGTACGCCACTGGGGCGTCCTCGCCAAGTCGGCGGGGGCGCTCTTCATCCGCTCCTACGAGCGGGGGGAACGCGTGCACCTGGCCATGGTCAGCCGGGGCTACGCGGGCTCGATGCCGGTGATCGACGAGGTGAGCGCGTCCCGGGCACAGTGGTCCTACGCGCTGGCCCTGCCGGGCACGGCGCTCGTCGTATGTCTGTTGGGATGGACGCTGTGACTGCTTCTCTGGAGGTCTCCGGCCTCGCCTTCGCCTACCCGGACGGGCACCAGGCCCTCTTCGGCGTGGACCTCACCATCGGCAGGGGCGAGCGGGTCGCGCTGCTCGGCCCGAACGGCGCGGGCAAGACCACCCTCGTCCTCCACCTCAACGGCATCCTGACGGGCGGCGCCGGCACGGTCACCGTGGCCGGGCTCCCGGTGGACAAGCGGAACATGGCGGAGATCCGCCGCAAGGTCGGCATCGTCTTCCAGGACCCGGACGACCAGCTGTTCATGCCGACCGTGCGCGAGGACGTCGCGTTCGGCCCGGCGGCGGCCGGCCTGAAGGGCGCCGAACTGGAGGACCGGGTCCGCAAGGCCCTCGCCCTGGTCGGCATGGAGGAGTTCGCGGACCGGCCCCCGCACCACCTGTCGTTCGGCCAGCGCCGCCGGGTGGCGGTGGCCACGGTCCTCGCGATGGAGCCGGAGATCCTGGTCCTGGACGAGCCGTCCTCGAACCTCGACCCGGCCTCGCGCCGCGAACTGGCCGACATCCTGCGCTCGCTGGACGTCACGGTCCTGATGGTCACCCACGACCTGCCGTACGCCCTCGAACTGTGCCCGCGCTCGCTGATCCTCAGCGAGGGCGTCATCGCGGCGGACGGCCCCACCGGCGACCTCCTCACGGACGAGGACCTGATGCGCGCGCACCGCCTGGAACTGCCCTTCGGCTTCGACCCCGCGTCGGTCGCCCGGTAGCGGGTGAGCGCCCCGCCGCACGGAATCAACCGGCATCCGTGCCTGTTGCACCCACCGTGGACACCGCAGTGAACGGCACGACCGACCCCCGATTCGCAGGCGTACGCGCCGCCTTCGCCCGCAACTTCACGGAGCGGGGCGAGCGCGGTGCCGCGGTCGTCGTCTACCGGGACGGGCACCGGGTCGTCGATCTGCACGCCGGGACGCGGGACGTCGACGGCGGCCGGGACGGCACGCCGTGGACGCCCGGCACCGCCCAGCTCCTGCGGTCCGCCACCAAGGGCGTCGCCGCGGCGGTCCTGCTGCTCCTGCACCAGCGCGGCGCACTCGACCTCGACGCACCGGTGGGCGCGTACTGGCCCGAGTTCAAGGCGCACGGCAAGGAGGACGTCCGCGTCCGTGACGTGCTCGCCCACCGGGCCGGCGTGCCCGCCCTCGACCGGCCGCTGACCCCCGCCGAGGCCGCCGACCCGGACCTCGGCGCCGCGGCCGTCGCCGCCCAGGCCCCCGCCTGGGCCCCGGGCACCGACCACGGCTACCACGCCCAGACGTACAGCTGGCTCACCGGTGAACTCGTGCGCCGGACCACCGGCCGGTCGATCGGCGGCTGGGTCGCCGACGAGATCGCCGGGCCCCTCGGCGCCGACCTGTGGATCGGACTGCCGGACGAGCAGGCCCACCGGGCCGGACGCGTCGGCCCCGTCGAACCCCCGGCCGCCCCCGGCGGGCTGCGCGCCCGCCCCAAGCGCGCCCTCACCGAGGCGTACGGCGACCCCGCCTCCCTGACCAGCCGGGCCTTCGGATCGATCAGCCCGTCCCCGGACGAGAACGACCCGGCCTACCGCGCCGCCGAGCTCCCCGGCTCCAACGGCATCGGCACGGCGGACGGCCTCGCCCGCTTCTACGCCTCGCTCATCGGCGAAGTCGACGGCGGCACCCGGCTGTTCACCCCGGAGACCGCCCGGCTCGCCCGTACCGAAGCTTCCTCGGGACCCGACCGCGTCCTCGTCGTCCCGTCCCGCTTCGGCCTCGGGTACATGCTGCACGGCGTCGCCTCACCGCTGCTCGGCCCCGGCTCCTTCGGCCACCCGGGGCGCGGCGGAGCGCTCGGGTTCGCCGACCCGGAGTCCGGCATCGCGTTCGGCTACGTCACGAACGGCATGCAGAAGGGCGTCACCGCCGACCCGCGCGCTCAGGCCCTGGTCGCGGCGGTGCGATCGGCACTCGACGAGCGCGCCAGCGGGGCGTAGGCGAGCAGCAGGAACAGGGCTCCCAGCGGGATCAGGTCCTTCGTCGCGAACGGCATCAGCGCCGTCGCGAAGACCAGGCACGGCGCCCACACCGGCAGCCTGCGCAGCGCGTACAGGCGCAGGGTCAGGACGATCTGGCCGACGAAGAAGAGCATCGGCCCGACCGCGTAGAACGCGAGCTCCACGCCCGGCAGCGAGCCGAAGTCGTCGGACAGCCGGGCCATGTCGGCGTGGTCGTCGGCCAGCAGACCCGTCACGACGTCCGCCCCGAACTGCACCGTCAGCGCCACCGCGCCCACCACCCCGAGCGCCAGACCGGCCCGCGCCCACCGGTCGCGCCGCCCCGCGAGCGTCCGCATCGTGGCGAACCCCCGGACGAAGAAGACGAGTCCGGCCAGGAAGCACAGGTGCCCGGCCGTCCACGCGAGTCCGGGGCCCCGCACGTCGTCGAGCCCGTCGAGGATGCGGATCACGCCGTACGCGCCGAAGAGGACGGGAGCGACGAGGAAGTCTCTGCCTGAAGAGGTCATGCGCCGATCGTGGTCGCCGGAGCGCTCCCACTCGACCCGGGAGGACCCTGGTCGAACCCCCAGCGCACCCTGAGGGGTCCGTCGGGGATGCCCCGGGTAGCGTCCCGGGCATGACACGCTTCGAAGGACACGGAGTACTGGTCACCGCCGCGGGCCGCGGCATCGGCGCCGCCGTCGCCCGCCGGCTGGCCGAGGAGGGCGGCCGGGTCCTGGTGACCGACATCGACCTCGCGGCCGCCGAGAAGGTCGCCGCGGAGATCCGTGAACAGGGCGGTGAAGCGCGGGAGTTCCGCTGTGACGTCGGCGACCGGGCGTCCGTCGAGGCCGCGGTGGCGCACGCCGTCGACACCTTCGACCGCCTCGACGTCCTCGTCAACAACGCCTACTCCTGCCACCCCGACGCCCCGCTCTTCGAGGACGAGGACGACGAGGTCTGGGCCCGCGACCTCGACCTCACGCTCACCGGCGCCTACCGGTGCAGCCGCGCCGCCCTGCCGCACCTCGCGGCGTCCGGGCGGGGCGCCGTCGTCAACATCGGGTCCGTCAACGGGATCCAGGACTTCGGCAACCACGCCTACAGCGCCGCGAAGGCCGGCCTGATCTCGCTGACCCGCACGCTCGCCGGGCACGCGGGCCCGCGCGGCGTCCGGGTCAACCTCGTCGCCCCCGGCACGGTCCGCACCGGCGTCTGGGCCGACCAGGGCCGGAACCCGGATTCCGTGGCGCGGCTGTACCCGCTCGGCCGGGTCGGTGAGCCGGAGGACATCGCCGCGGCGGTGGCGTTCCTCGCGTCGCGGGACGCGGCGTGGGTGACCGGCACCGTGCTGCCGGTGGACGGCGGCGTGACCGCCGTCAACGTCGGCTTCAAGACCAACCCTCCGAGCTGAGGGGCCGGCCCCGCCCTCGTCAGCTCGCGTGCAGCATCAGTCCGATGCCGGCCACCATCACCCCGGCCGCGACGATCCGCGGCAGGCCGAACCGCTCCTTGAAGAACACCGCCCCGATCGCCGCGCCCACGATGATCGACGACTCCCTGAGCGCGGAGATCGGGGCCAGCTCCGCCCGGGTCTGCGCCCACAGGACGAGCCCGTACGCCGCCATGGACAGCGCCGCGCCGAGCAGCCCGATCGCCGCGAACGGCCGCAGCCGCGCGCCGAGTTCACCGCGCCAGCGCCACCACGCGTAGGCGGGCACGGCGATGCCCTCCAGGATCATCAGCCAGACGATGTAGCCGAGGGAGGAGCCCGACGCGCGGACGCCGACGCCGTCGACGACGGTGTACGCCGCGATGGACAGGCCCGTCGCCAGCGCCGCGCCGAGCGCCGTCCAGTCGGGCCGCCGCCCCGTCCCCCGCAGCCCCCACACGGCGAGGCCCGTCAGGCCCGCGCAGGAGACCGCGACGCCCGCCGCCTGCCAGCCGTCGGGCACCTCGCCCACGAACGCGGCGGCGAGCACCGTCACCACGAGCGGCGCGGTGCCGCGCGCGATCGGATACGCCTGGCCGAAGTCGCCCAGCTTGAACGACGCCATGAGCAGCACGTAGTACACGATGTGGATCAGGGCCGAGACGATCAGGTACGGCCAGGCCGCCCCGTCCGGCACCGGCACGAACGGCGCCATGAGCAGGCCGATCAGCGTGGCCCCGCCGCCGATCAGCGTGAAGCCGACCAGCTTGTCCGTGATGTGGTGGGCCAGCGCGTTCCACGACGCGTGGGTGACGGCGGCGAGCAGGACGGCCGTGGTGACCAGCGGTGTCACTCGCGCACGTCCACGAGCGCGGCGCCCGCGTGCGTGACCAGCTCCTTGGGCTCCATCGGGAAGACGGCGTACGGGGTGCCCGCCGCCGCCCACACCACGTCGTGCGCGAGCAGCGAACGGTCCGCCAGGACCCGGGTCGTGGTGCGGTGCCCGAACGGCGGGACGCCGCCGATCGCGTACCCGGTGAAGTCCCGGACCACGTCCGCCTTCGCCCGGGTCACCTTCTCCGCGCCCAGCTCCCGCCGCACGAGCTCCACGTCGACGCGCGAGGAACCGTCCATCAGGACGAGCACCGGCACCCCGTCCGCCGCGAAGATCAGCGACTTGCAGATCTGGCTCAGCTCGCAGCCGATCGCGTCGGCCGCCTCCTGCGCGGTGCGGGTCGAATCGGGGAAACGGCGTACGCGCGGCAGGAGTTCGGCCAGACCCATGGCGGTCACGGCCTCGGCGAAACGGGGAGGAGCTGCGCTGTCTGATGAGGTCATGGACGGCACGCTAATGGTCGCTGTACCGCCCACGCGACCCCGTATCGGCGTCAGCCCCCGGCCAGCAGCATCTGCCGGACGACCGGGCCCGCCGAGTCACCGCCGTGCCCGCCCTGCTGCACCACGGCCGCCGCCGCGAGATCACCGCGGTACGCCGTGAACCAGCCGTTGGGCTCCTTCTGCCCGTCGACCTCCGCGGAACCGGTCTTCGCCCCCATGTCGGAACCGAGCCCCGACATCGGCTTGACCGCCGTGCCCGCCACCGCCGTGTAGTGCATCAGCTCGCGCAGCTGAGCCGCCGTCCCCGCGGACATCGCGCGCGACGCCTTCGCGAGGGTGCGGTGGTCGAAGTCCGGCGGGACGAGGTAGGGCTGGTGGAAGCTGCCCGACTTCACGGTCGCGGCGACCGACGCCATGTTCAGCGGGTTCATCCGCACGCCGCCCTGCCCGATCAGCGAGGCCGCCATCTGCGCCTCCGACTGCACCGGCACCGCGCCGTCGAAACTCGGCACCCCGATCGACCAGTTGTCGAGCCCGAGCCCGAAGACCTGCTGGGCCTGCTTGGTCAGCGAGTCGTTCTCCAGCTTCGGGGCCTGGCTGATGAAGGCCGTGTTGCAGGACGCCGCGAAGCTCGCCTTGAACGTGCCCTTCTTGATCTCGAACTTGTCGTCGTTCTGGAACTTCCAGTGCCCGTACGTGAAGTACTTCGGGCACGGGTGCTGCTTGTCGACGCCCGCGAGGTCCTTCTCAAGCAGCAGCGACGACGTGATGACCTTCATCGTGGAGCCGGGCGCGAGGGAGCCCTGGAAGGCCGTGTTGAACCCGGGCGAGGAGTTGGCGACCGCCAGGATCTCCCCGGTCGACGGCCGGACCACGACGACCGCGGCCCGCTTGCGCGAGGCGACCTGCTTCTCGGCCTCGGCCTGCAGCGTCGGACTGAGCGTCGTCTTCACGGTGCCCGGAGTGCCCTCGGAGAGGGTGAGCAGCGTCTTGTCCGGGACGGCGTTCTTCTCGCCCTTGCCCGAGGCCTCCTTGCGCACGATCCGCAGCTCCACGCCGGCCGTGCCGCCCGCCTTCTTGCCGTACTTCTCGCGCAGGCCGTCGACGACCGCGCCGAGCGACGGATACGTCTTCGCGGACAGCTCGCCGCCGTTGCGGTCCACGGCCTTGACCGGCGGATCGCCGGCCTCACCGGTGACCAGCCGGTCGCCGTCCTTCAACTCCGGGTGCACGACGGAGGGTTGCCAGCCGATGAGCACCTTGCCGTCGGCCTTGCGGCGCACGGCCGTGACCGAGGAGTCGTACGCGAACGGCTTCTTCGTCTTCTCGTACGTGACCGTGGACGTGACGTGGAAGGGGACCTCGGCGCCCGACCGCCGGCCGGGCGTGAGCTTCACGTCGGTGAGGTGGGCGTCCTTCGACAGTCCGGCGAGCGCCTGCTGGGCGGCGGCCGCGTCGTCCGTGTACCCGGCGGCCTTCGCGGCGTCACCGGACTGCCAGGCGGTCAGGAACCGGTCGGCCGCCGTGCGCACCTCGGCGGCGGACGGCGGGCCCGTCTTCACCTTCGGCTTGGCGTCGGCCGCCGCGGAGGACGATGTTCCGCTGTCCATCAGGGCGTACGCCCCGACTCCGGCCCCGATGACGGCGACGACGGAGACGCCTCCGATCACCAGGGCGTTCGTGTTGCGGCGCGCCGGGACGCGACGCTTGCCTCTGCTGCCCAACGTGTCCTCCGGAGTCGATACGGGTGGCCCAGGGTACGGGGTGGCTCAGGGCCCACCCGCCGTAGGACAGAACGAGGCAGACGGGGTGCCGGGTACGTGGTACGGGCGTTGTCACCCGGCCCGGAGCACCCCGGCGACGATCGGCCCGGCCGCGTCCCCGCCGTGGCCGCCGCGCGGCACCGTGGCGGCGGCCGCGACGTCGCCACGGAACCCGGTGAACCAGGAGTTCGCGTTGCCCTGCCCGTCGACCTCCGCCGACCCGGTCTTCGCACCCTTGTCGTAGCCGGGGACCGACGCCATGGCGTTCATGGCCGTGCCGCTCGTCGCCGTGATCCGCATCATCTGCCGGATCTGCTGCGCGGTGCCGGGCTTCAGGCCCTGCGCGGTGGCCAGTTGACGGTCGTCCAGGCTCTGCGCGACCAGGACCGGCTGGTGGAAGGTGCCGGTGATCGCGGTCGCCGTCACCGACGCCATGTTCAGCGGGTTCACCTTCACCAGGCCCTGGCCGATCATCGAGGCGGCGTCGTTCGACGACCCGTCGATCTCCACGGAGCCGTCGCGGGAGACGATCCCGGTCTGCCAGTCCTTGCCGAGCCCGAACCGGTTCGTCGCCTCGTCCTGGAACCGCTGCGGTTTCAGGTCGTCCGAGAGCTTGATGAAGGCGGTGTTGCAGGAGCGGGCGAAGCTCTGCGAGAGCGTCGCGCCCTCGTCGGGCGTCATGTTCTTGAGGTTGCGGAAGGTCTGGCTCATCGAGACGGCCGAGTCCGGGCAGGGCGCGGCGCCCGAGGCCGAGGTGACGTCGTTGTCGATCAGCGCGGCCGCGGTCACGATCTTCATCACGGAACCGGGCGCGGTGCCGCCCGAGAAGGCGTCGTTGAACTCGCCCTTCTTCTGGTTGGCGACGGCGAGCACCTCACCGGTGGACGGCTTGACCGCCACCACGGACGACTCCGGGTACTTGGCCACCTGCTGCTCGGCCGCCGCCTGGACGCCCGCGCTGAGCGTGGTGGGCAGCCTGCCCGCCTTGCCCTTGGCGAGCGTGAGGAGCGTCTTCGCGGTCGTCGTCCCGTCGGCGGTCTCCCGCTCGATGTAGGTCTCCACGCCGGGCGACCCCCCGGCCTTGTCGCCGTACTTGGCGCGCAGCTGGTCGAGGACCGGTCCGAGCGACGGGTACTTCTCCGCGGTCAGCACGACCCCGTTGCGGTCCACGGCCTCGATCGCCGGGGTCTTCGACTCGCCCGTGACGAGTGTGTCGCCGTCCGCCATCCCCGGGTGCAGCACGGACGGCGACCACTTGACCAGGGCCCGGCCCGTGGTCTCGCCGCGCACGACGGTCAGCGACGAGTCGTACGACATCGTTTTCTTCTTGCCGTCGTACGCGACCGTGGCCTCGACCTTGAAGGGCACCTTGGCGCCGGCCGGCTTGCCCGCGGTCAGGACGGTCCGCGTGACGTGCGCGTCGTCGTGCCAGCCCTCGATCGCGGACAGCGCGTTCTCGGCGTAGTTCGTGTAGGTGGACGCCCCCGCCGCGTCGTTCTTCGCCCACGCGGCCAGGAACTTCGCCGACGTCTCCTTGATCTCGTCGGCCGACGGCGGCCCGGTCCGCTTGCCCGGTGACCCGGCCAGCGAGGAGCCGCCACCGTCCCCGGTGACCGCCGTGACGATGTTGTAGGCCCCGTAGCCGGCGCCGCCCACCATGACGGTGAACACCCCGCCGACGATGGCGACCTTGACCCCCTTGCGCATGCGCGCCCCCTCCCCAGGTTGACGGAGGGACTCTAGACACGGCGGATGCCCGGAGTGCGGGGTGTTTTACAGATGGTGTCTGAAAGTGTCCGAAGAGAGATCACAAATACGGCCGAAAGAGGCTCAGACCCAGCTGTCCAGCCACATCCGTGAACGCCAGGAGTCGATCGGAATGGCATGGCCCGTGTAGATCGGCCAGAAGTAAATGAAGTTCCACACGATGAGCAGCACCAGGACGCCCGCGCCCGCCGCGCCGATCACCCGCCGGCGCTCCGTCGACCCCGGCTTCCCGACGATCCCGCCGAGCATCATCGCGAGTGCGAGGCAGAGGAACGGCGCGAAGACGACCGCGTAGAAGTAGAAGATCGTCCGCTCCTGGTAGTTGAACCAGGGCAGGTAGCCCGCCGCGACGGCGCACACGATGGCGCCCGCGCGCCAGTCCCGCTTGAAGAACCAGCGCCACAGCACGAAGGCGATCGCGAAGCAGGCGGCCCACCACAGCAGCGGGGTGCCGAGGGCGAGCACCTCGCGGGCGCACTTGTCGGCGGCGTCCGCGGGGCAGCCCTGCGACCCGGCCGACGGGGACTCGTAGAAGTACGAGACCGGGCGGCCGTCGACCATCCAGCTCCACGGGTTCGACTGGTAGGTGTGCGCCGAGGTGAGGTGGGTGTTGAACTCCCAGACCTCGTGCTCGTAGTGCCACAGGCTGCGCACCCAGTCCGGCAGCCAGGTGAAGCTGCCGCCCTTGCCCGCGGTCACCGCCCAGTTGCGGAAGTAGCCGCCGGTGCCGTCGTCCGCGGAGAGGATCCAGCCGAGCCACGACAGGACGTACGTGGCGACGGCCACCGGGACCGTGGAGACGAACGCCGGGACGACGTCCCGCCTGAGGACCGTGCGGTACGGGCGCCGCGCCCCGGCCACCCGCCGCGAACCGACGTCCCACAGGACCGACATCAGCGCGAAGGCGGCCAGATAGATGAACCCGTTCCACTTCGTGCCCGCCGCCAGGCCCAGGCAGATCCCGGCGAGCAGCCGCCAGGGACGCCAGCCGAGGCGCAGTGTCTCCGCGACGTGCGGGTCCGGGCGGACCAGGCCGTGCTCGTCCACCGGGAGCGCGGCGGCCAGCTTCTCGCGCGCCCGGTCCCGGTCCACGATCAGCGCGCCGAACGCGGCGACGACGAAGAAGACGAGCACCGAGTCGAGCAGCGCGGTCCGGCTCATCACGAACGCGAGGCCGTCCACCATCAGCAGCACACCGGCGAGACAGCCCAGGAACGTCGAGCGGAACAGCCGCCGCCCGATCCGGCAGACCATCAGCACGCACAGCGTCCCGAGGACCGCCGTCATGAACCGCCAGCCGAACGGATTGAAGCCGAACATCCACTCGCCGACACCGATGACGTACTTGCCCACCGGCGGATGGACGACGTACGAGGCGTCGTGCGGAACGGGCACGTCGCCGTTCTTCTGCAGGATCAGGTCATTGGCGTTCTTGGCCCAGTTCACCTCGAAACCGCGGTGGATGAGGGCCCACGCGTCCTTGGCGTAATACGTCTCGTCGAATATCACGGCCTTCGGGCTGCCGAGATTCCAGAACCGCAGGAGCCCCGCGACGAGCGTCACGAGGAGCGGCGCGGCCCAGCCGATGATCCGGTCCGCCTGGCCGGCCGTGAAGCGGCCCAGACCGAAGGACGCCCACAGCCGCGAGGACGGCGCGGGGTACGGCGGCACGAGCCGCGCGCGGACCTCGCCGTCTCTGAGCTGCTCCCGGTACCCGAACCGACGCAGGCCACGGAGCCAGGACGACGGCTGGCGCTCACCTGCGGGCGGCTGCTCTCGGGGGGCGCTGGTCGGGGTCGGCTGGGACGACGACGCGGTACTGGTCACCGCGCCATCGTAGGGAACCGCGCTGTGCGAGTCCCGTGTGTGGGCCCCACCGGGTCGGTCGGGCCGGGCCCGCGACCCGGTGGGGCCCGGCCCTGCGAGGATGGAACTGTGACAGGAACCGCAGAATCCACCGAGTCCACCGGCACCCTCGTCCTGGCGGGCACCCCGATCGGGGCCGTCTCCGACGCGCCGCCCCGGCTCGCCCAGGAGCTGGCCGTCGCCGATGTCGTCGCCGCCGAGGACACCCGGCGCATGAAGCGGCTCGCGCAGGCGCTCGGGGTGCAGGTCGGCGGGCGCGTCGTGTCGTACTTCGAGGGCAACGAGACGGCGCGCACCCCGGAGCTGGTCGAGGCCCTGCTGGGCGGCGCGCGGGTGCTGCTGGTGACCGATGCGGGGATGCCGTCCGTGTCCGACCCCGGATACCGGCTGGTCGCGGCCGCGGTCGAGCGGGACGTCCGGGTCACCGCCGTGCCGGGGCCGTCCGCCGTGCTGACCGCGCTCGCGCTGTCCGGGCTGCCGGTCGACCGGTTCTGCTTCGAGGGTTTCCTGCCGCGCAAGGCGGGCGAGCGCCTCAGCCGCCTGAAGGAGGTCGCGCAGGAGCGGCGCACCCTCGTCTACTTCGAGGCCCCGCACCGCCTCGACGACACCCTCGCCGCGATGGCCGAGGCGTTCGGCGCGGAGCGCAGGGCCGCCGTGTGCCGCGAGCTGACCAAGACGTACGAGGAAGTGAAGCGCGGCTCCCTCAAGGAGCTCGCCGAGTGGGCCGCCGACGGTGTGCGCGGTGAGATCACCGTCGTCGTCGAGGGCGCCCCGGAGAAGTCCGCCGCGGACGTCACCCCCGCTGAGCTGGTACGGAGGGTGCAGGTGCGGGAGGAAGCGGGGGAGCGCCGCAAGGAGGCGATCGCCGCCGTGGCCGTCGAGGTCGGGCTACCCAAGCGCGAGGTCTTCGATGCCGTCGTCGCGGCAAAGAATGCGGATCGGGTCACCCCATAAGGGCGTAAAGGACTAACCTGAAAAGCAAAGCGAAGACCGGGTGCCAGGCCCATTTCGGCAGGGAAAAGCCAAATCGACTCCAACAGTCGACAGGTCTTTTGCGCTCGGCCCGGCGGAGGCGTCCACTGGTTGAAGGGACGCACCCGTCCCCACGCTGCCTCCGGGCAGCGCTTGTCCAGCGGACAAGAGGAGCTGGCATGAGCGAGTTCGCGGCCCCCAGGACGGCCACCGGCGCCCCGGCGCCACAGATTCCGAACCGCAGTGCGGCGATATCCATCGCGCACGAATCGTATTCGTTCGCCTGCATGCGGTGCGGGCACGGCTGGGAGCAGTCGTACGAGATTGAGCACCACGTCGACGGTGACGGTGCGGAGTTCGTGATGTACGTGGCGAACGGCGAGCGCGTGCCGTCGCCGCTGACCCGTCCCACCTGTCTGAACTGCGGCGGCCATGTCGTACGGATCATGAAGGCCGGCCGGGTCTCCTCGGTCCTCGACGTGATGCAGCGCCACCACACCGCTCCGCCCGCCGGACCCGACGCGACCGTCGACGTACCCGGGCCGGCTGCCGCGGAGCACCGCGAACACCACCACTGGCACCTCTCCGACCTCCTGCACCCCTTCAGCCACCACCAGCGGAAGGGCGACGACTCCACGGCTTCGTAGGATCGGGGCATGAGCCCCAACGCCAAGGACGTCACCCCGCCCCCGCTGCCCGCACCGCTCGCGGTGGAGGTCGCCGACTCCCACACCCACCTGGACATGCAGGCGGGCACCGTGGAGGAGGCCCTCGCCATGGCGGCGTCGGTGGGCGTGACGACCGTGGTGCAGGTCGGCTGCGACCTGGCCGGTTCGCGCTGGGCGGCCGAGACGGCCGAGGCCCACGCGGCCGTGCACGCGACCGTGGCCCTGCACCCGAACGAAGCGCCGCGCATCGTGCACGGCGACCCCGACGGCTGGTCCCGGCAGGGCGCCCGCGAGCCGCTCGGCGACGCCGGGCTCGACGAGGCGCTCGCCGAGATCGACAGGCTCGCCGCGCTGCCGCAGGTCAAGGGCGTCGGCGAGACCGGCCTCGACCACTTCCGCACGGGCCCCGAGGGCAAGGCCGCCCAGGAGCGGTCCTTCCGCGCCCACATCGAGATCGCCAAGCGCCACGGCAAGGCGCTGGTCATCCACGACCGCGACGCCCACGCCGATGTGCTACGCGTCCTGAAGGAGGAGGGCGCCCCCGAGCGCACCGTCTTCCACTGCTACTCGGGCGACGCGGACATGGCCCAAGTCTGCGCGGAGAACGGCTACTTCATGTCGTTCGCGGGCAACATGACGTTCAAGAACGCGCAGCCGCTGCGCGACGCGCTCGCGGTGGCCCCGCTGGACCTGGTCCTCGTCGAGACCGACGCGCCCTTCCTGACCCCGGCGCCGTACCGCGGTCGGCCTAACGCTCCGTATCTCATTCCGGTCACGTTGCGGGCCATGGCCGCGGTGAAGGGCGTCACCGAGGAAGCCCTCGCGACGTCGGTCTCCGCCAACACGGCCCGCGCTTTTGGTTACTGACCGATAACGACCGAAGGTGCTCATCCCGGGGCAGCGGCGCGACACTGCGTAGTCGCGCTGCTTTGGAGAGTGACGGACGCTCCGCTAGGTTCTGCTCGCCCGATCCGCCCCCGCCGGGGGACCGGACCCCTGGAGCGCCTGGAGCGTCGTCGTGAGCAATTCGCCGTACGAGACGTACGAGGACACGTACGGGACGTACCGGCCGTACGGCGGCGACGCGCCGTACGCGCCGCACCCGCAGGCCCCCCACGAGCCGCCGGCCGACACCTACCGGCCCGCCTACGAGTACGAGCGGGTCGCCGCGGCCGACACCGAGCCGCTCCTGCCCCGCCAGGCCGCCCGCCCCGAGGCGCAGGGCGGCCGGGCCGCCGCCCGCCGTGCCGCCCGCCGCAAGAAGGCCGACCAGCGGCCCGAGACGCTGCGCAGGCTGCTCCCGCAGGCCCTGGTCGTCGCCTTCCTCGCCGGCGGCACCTCCGCGTTCGTCGCCAACGACAAGGCGATCCAGCTCACCGTCGACGGCAAGGAGCGCACCCTGCACACCTTCGCCGACGACGTCACGGAGCTCCTCGCCGACGAGGGCGTCGACGTCGGCGAGCACGACATCGTGGCGCCGGGCCGCGGCGCCGCCCTCGCCAGCGGCGACGAGGTCGCCGTCCGCTACGGCCGCCCCGTCCAGCTCACCCTCGACGGGCAGCGCCGCAAGGTGTGGACCACCGCCCGCACCGTCGACGGGGCGCTGCGCCAGCTCGGGGTGCGGGCCGAGGGCGCGTACGTCTCCACGTCCCGCTCCCAGCGCATCGAACGGCACGGCCTCGACCTCGACGTCCGCACCGAGCGCAGCGTCACCGTGCTGGCCGACGGGCGGCGCCACACCATCCGCACCAACGCGGCGACCGTGCGCGAGGCCGTCGACGAGGCCGGGATCTCGCTGGGCGGCCAGGACACCACGTCGGTGCCGCCGGGCAGCTTCCCGCGCGACGGGCAGACCGTCACCGTGATGCGGGTGACCGGGACGAAGGAGGTGCGCGAGGAGGCGATCGCGTACGCCACCGAGCGCACCCGGGACCCGGCGCTCTTCCAGGGCACGGAGGTCGTCACACGGGCCGGGGAGCCCGGCATGCGGCGCGTCACGTACGCGCTGCGCACCGTCAACGGCGTCAAGCAGAAGCCGCGCCGCGTGAAGACGGAGGTCGTCCGCGAGCCGCGCACCCAGCAGGTCAAGGTCGGCACGAAGCCCATGCCGACGTCCGTGGCGGGCGCCGACTCCCTGAACTGGTCCGGGCTCGCCGCCTGCGAGTCGGGCGGCCGCCCGGGCGCGACGGACGCGACCGGCACGTACGGCGGCCTCTACCAGTTCGACACCCGCACCTGGCAGAGCCTCGGCGGATCGGGCCGCCCGCAGGACGCCCCGGCCGCGGAACAGACGTACCGCGCGAAGAAGCTCTACGTCCGCCGCGGCGCCTCGCCCTGGCCCCACTGCGGCCCCCGCCTGCACGGCTGACGCCCACCAGCCCCGATCCCCCCGTCCGCCGCCGCTACCCTTGAACGGTGAGCACCACAGACCCCCAAGGCCCCCTTCTCGGCGCGGCCGACATCCGCGAACTCGCGGCAGCCCTCGGCGTACGGCCCACCAAGCAGCGCGGGCAGAACTTCGTCATCGACGCCAACACGGTCCGCCGTATCGTCCGCACCGCGGAGGTCACCGAGGACGACGTGGTCGTCGAGGTCGGTCCCGGCCTCGGCTCGCTCACCCTCGCGCTGCTCGAAGCGGCCCGGCACGTGACGGCCGTCGAGATCGACGACGTGCTCGCCGCCGCGCTGCCCGCCACGGTCGAGGCCCGCATCCCGGCGAAGAAGGACGCCTTCGACCTGGTCAACATCGACGCGATGCAGGTCGAGGAGCTGCCGGGCCCGGCCCCCACGGCGCTGGTCGCGAACCTCCCGTACAACGTCGCGGTGCCCGTCCTGCTCCACATGCTCGACACCTTCCCGACCATCGAGCGCACCCTCGTGATGGTGCAGGCCGAGGTCGCGGACCGGCTCGCCGCGGGCCCCGGCTCACGCGTCTACGGCGTCCCGTCCGTGAAGGCCAACTGGTACGCGCACGTCAAACGCGCCGGCTCCATCGGCCGCAACGTGTTCTGGCCCGCCCCGAACGTCGACAGCGGCCTCGTCTCCCTGGTCCGGCGCAGCGAGCCGATCGCCACGACCGCCTCCAAGCAGGAGGTGTTCGCGGTGGTCGACGCCGCGTTCGCCCAGCGCCGCAAGACACTGCGCGCCGCCCTGTCCGGCTGGGCGGGCTCGGCGCAGGCCGCCGAGGCGGCGCTCGTCGCGGCGGGCGTCTCCCCGCAGGCCCGCGGCGAGGCGCTGACCGTCGAGGAGTTCGCGCGCATCGCCGAGCACAAGGCCGCGCACGAGGGGGCCGCCGCGTGAGCGTGACCGTCCGCGTCCCCGCCAAGGTCAACGTCCAGCTCGCGGTCGGCGCCGCCCGCCCCGACGGCTTCCACGACCTGGCCAACGTGTTCCTCGCCGTCGGCCTGTACGACGAGGTGACCGTGGCCCCCGCGGACACCCTGGGCCTCACGTGCACGGGCCCCGGCTCCGATCAGGTCCCTCTCGACCGCACGAACCTCGCGGCGCGCGCCGCGATCGCGCTCGCCGAGCGGCACGGCCTCGGCGACCCGAAGGTCCGCATCCACATCGCCAAGGACATCCCCGTCGCCGGCGGCATGGCGGGCGGCTCCGCGGACGCCGCGGGCGCCCTCGTGGCCTGCGACGCGCTGTGGGGCACCGGCGCCTCCCGCGAGGAACTCCTCGACATCTGCGCCGAGTTGGGCAGCGACGTGCCGTTCAGCCTGGTCGGCGGCGCCGCGCTCGGCACCGGCCGCGGCGAGCAGCTGCGCCTCCTCGACGTGGGCGGGGAGTTCTGGTGGGTGTTCGCGGTCGCCGACGGCGGCCTGTCCACGCCCGCCGTGTACGGCGAGTTCGACCGGCTGACCCCCGAGGCGCCCGAGCCGGTCGCCTCGCCCGCGCTCCTCGACGCGCTGCGCACCGGTGACGTCCACGCCCTCGCGGCGACCGTCACGAACGACCTGCAGCCCGCCGCCCTCTCGCTCTTCCCGTCCCTCAAGGCCACCCTCGACGCGGGCACCGCCGCGGGCGCCCTGGCCGCCCTCGTCTCCGGCTCCGGCCCGACGACCGCGTTCCTCGCCGCCGACGAGCGGGCCGCCCGCGAGGTGGCCGACGCCCTCGCCGCGTCCGGGACGTGCCGGGCGGTGCGGGTGGCCGGGTCCCCCGCACCCGGCGCGACGCTCCTCCGAGGCACTGCCCGACGCGCTGTCTGACGCACCGAGGGGCGCGTACTCAGCGGTGGGTTGAGTACGCGGGGTGAGTATCCGCGCGCTGTCGTGGTGATCACCCGCGGGCCACGCTGGCGTGCATGAAGACAACCGGACGCCGGCGCCGCCGACTGCGCCGTGCCGCGCTCCCGCTGGGCACCGTCGCCCTGTTCGGCCTGCACGCGGCGCTCGCGTCGCGCGGCCACCCGCTGCCGCCGCCGGCCATCGGCGGCCCGCAGGGGCGCATCGCCCGGCCCCGCGAGGTCGCCGCGATCGGGCGGGCGGCCGCCGGACGGTGCCGGGGAGCGGTGCGGGTGCGCGGCCGGGTACGGGTGGGGCGCGGAACCTCCGGACGAGTTGTCCACAGGCTGGGACGGTCCGGAGCGGATCGCCGTAACCTGATCCCGTAACGGGGCGGGACGGGGATTCGGGGGATCTGACCATGGAGTGCACACGCTGCCGTGCGGCGTTCGTGGGGGCGGACGGCCGCTGCCCGCGCTGCGACGGCCCACCGGCCCAGGGGGCGTACGCGCCGCCGCAGGCCCCGCCGCAGCCCAATCCGTACGCACCGCCGCAGTACGGCGCGATGCCGCCGCCCGGGCCCGGCCCGGCCGGCCTGTACCCGGCGCCGCCGCCCACGCCCTACGGGGGCGGATATCCCGCGATGCTGCGCCCGCCGGCCCGGCTCGCCGGACTGAGCACGGCGGTCACTGTCCTGTTCGCGCTCGTCGCCGTGCTCGCACTGCTCCGGGTCGTCGCGGACTACCGGCTGTACGACGCCCTGGGCAGCATCTGGACGACCGACCTCGCCGAGGCCGACTCCATCGACGACTTCCGGGCCACCACGATCGTGCTGCTGTTCGTCGGGTTCCTCGCCGCGGCGCCGGTGTTCCTGGTCTGGTTCCACAAGGCCCGGGCCAATGTCGAGGGTCTCGGCCCGCACCGGCACTCGACCGGCATGGCCGTCGGCGCCTGGTTCATCCCGTTCGCCAACTGGTGGATACCGAAGGCGATCACCGACGACGTCGTCTCCGCGAGCCAGGGCGTCCAGCGCCCCGGCGGCCTCGGCGCGGTCAACGGCTGGTGGGCGTGCTGGGTGCTGTCCAGCGTGCTGGCCGGCATCGGCTGGCCGATGTACTCCAGCTCGATGAACGAGAGCGACCCCTCCCTGGAGGGCGCCCGCACCGCCTCGCTCGTCCTCATGGGCTCGAACCTGGCACTGATCGCCGCGGGCATCTGCGCGATCCTCGCGGTCCGGACGATCAGCGCGGTGCAGGACGCCCGGTTCGGCCTCGGCCCGGCGGGCCCCGCCCCCGGCCCGGCACCGTACCCGGGTCAGGGCTGGTAGCCGCCGGTCCGCTGCCGGCCCGCACCTGATCGGGGGACCGTCACACCTGTCACGCCGACTACGCTTGAAGGTCGGCCCACCCCCGGAGGGCGCAGCACCGTCCCGTGGCAGGAGCGAAATGGCAGTCAACCTGGTCAATGTCGAGGCAGTCAGCAAGGTGTACGGCACCCGTGCCCTGCTCGACGGAGTCTCCCTCGGCGTGTCCGAGGGAGATCGCATCGGCGTGGTCGGGCGGAACGGGGACGGCAAGACGACCCTGATCCGCATGCTCGCCAAGCTGGAGGAGGCCGACACCGGCCGCGTCACGCACAACGGCGGCCTGCGCCTGGGCGTCCTCACCCAGCACGACTCGCTCGACCCGGAGGCGACCGTCCGGCACGAGGTGATCGGTGACCTCGCCGACCACGAGTGGGCGGGCAGCGCCAAGATCCGCGACGTGCTGACCGGCCTGTTCGGCGGGCTCGACCTGCCGGGCTTCCCGCAGGGCCTGGACACCGTGATCGGCCCGCTCTCCGGCGGCGAGCGGCGCCGCATCGCGCTCGCCAAGCTGCTCATCGCCGAGCAGGACCTGATCATCCTCGACGAGCCGACCAACCACCTCGACGTGGAAGGCATCTCCTGGCTGGCCCGGCACCTCCAGGCCCGCCGCTCCGCGCTCGTCTGCGTCACGCACGACCGGTGGTTCCTCGACCAGGTCTGCACGCGGATGTGGGACGTGCAGAAGGGCGACGTCTTCGAGTACGAGGGCGGCTACTCGGACTACGTCTTCGCGCGGGCCGAGCGGGAGCGGATCGCCGCGACCGAGGAGGCCAAGCGGCAGAACCTGATGCGCAAGGAGCTGGCCTGGCTGCGCCGCGGCGCCCCCGCCCGCACCTCCAAGCCCCGCTACCGCATCGAGGCGGCCAACGAACTGATCGCGGACGTGCCGCCGCCGCGCGACACCAGCGAGCTGATGAAGTTCGCGAACGCCCGGCTCGGCAAGACCGTCTTCGACCTGGAGGACGTGACCGTCCAGGCCGGACCGAAGGTGCTGCTCAAGCACCTGACCTGGCAGCTCGGCCCGGGCGACCGCGTCGGCCTGGTCGGGGTGAACGGCGCGGGCAAGACGTCCCTGCTGCGCGCCCTCGCGGACGCCGCCGGCAGCCAGGGCGACGTCCAGCCGGCCGCCGGGAAGATCGTCGTCGGCAAGACGGTCCGGCTCGCCTACCTCTCGCAGGACGTCACCGAACTCCCGGGCACGCTGCGGGTGCTGGAGGCCGTGCAGCAGATCAGGGACCGGGTCGACCTCGGCAAGGGCCGGGAGATGACCGCGGGCCAGCTGTGCGAGCAGTTCGGCTTCTCCAAGGAGAAGCAGTGGACGCCGGTCGGCGACCTGTCCGGTGGCGAGCGCCGCCGGCTGCAGATCCTGCGCCTGCTCATGGACGAGCCGAACGTGCTGTTCCTCGACGAGCCGACGAACGACCTCGACATCGAGACGCTGACCCAGCTGGAGGACCTGCTCGACGGGTGGCCCGGCTCCATGGTCGTGATCTCCCACGACCGGTTCTTCATCGAGCGCACCACCGACAACACCTTCGCGCTGCTCGGCGACGGCACGCTGCGGATGCTGCCGCGCGGCATCGACGAGTACCTGGAGCGCAGGCAGCGGATGATCGATGCCGCCGCGCCCGCCCCGGCGCCCGCCGCCGCGGCCCCCGCCAAGGCGGGCCCGTCGGCCGCCGACGCCCGCGCCGCCAAGAAGGAACTGCAGAAGATCGAGCGCCAGATGGACAAGATCTCCGACAAGGAGTCCAAGCTGCACGCGCAGATCGCCGACAACGCGACGGATTTCGCCAAGGTGGCCGACCTGGACGCCCAGTTGCGTGAACTTGTGGGGGAGCGCGAGGAGTTGGAAATGCGCTGGCTGGAGCTCGCCGAAGACGCGTGAAGGACGCGTGCAAGGCGCGTAACAGACGCATCACGGGCCGGTCCTCCCTTGGGAACAGGGGGCGGACCGGCCCTGTGTGCGAGTGCACAGGGTGATAGAAAGGGCGGCTGAGGGGAGCCTGAGGGAAGCCCTCGACCGACCTGAGAACGTCCGGAAATCACCCCAGGCGTGCCGGTACATCAGTGAAGAGGGGGGAAGCGCTGATGACTCAGCCGCCCAACCAGCCGCCGTCCGGTGGCTTCGGAGCACCACAGGATCCGCAGGCGTCGCCGAACCCGCAGACGCCGCCTCCGCCTGCCGCCCCGCCGCAGCAGCCCCCGGCCGCACCGCAGCCCGGATACGGCTACCCGCAGCAGCAGCAGCCTCCGCAGCCCGGCCCGTACGGCCAGCAGCCGCAGCAGCCCGGTCCCTACGGCCAGCAGCCGCAGCAGCCCGGCCCCTACGCGCAGCAGCCGGGACCGTACGGCCAGCCGCAGCAGCCGGGACCGTACGGCCAGCAGCCCGGTCCCTACGGGCAGCAGCCGCAGTACGGCTACCCGCCCCAGCAGCCGCCCGGCGCGCCCGTCCCGCCGTCCGGCGGCGGCGGTGGCGTCAAGGGCAAGACGTGGGTGATCGCCGGATCGGCCCTCGCGCTGCTCCTGGTCGCGGGCGGTGTCGTCTTCGCGGTCGTCGGCGGTGACGACGACAAGAAGGACCCCGAGGCCGGCAAGAACAAGGACCCCAAGACGTCCTCCTCCGCCTCCGCGCCGGTCAACCCGGGTGACGGCCAGGGCGACGGGCACGCCGGTGACGAGGACCTGAACGAGGGCCGGCAGGACGGCGAGGCGAAGGTCCTCTGGTACAAGACGGCGCCCAAGGTGCCCGGTTCCGGCGCCGACGCCCCCGGCATGTGGATCACGGACAAGGTCGCGGTGAAGGCCGCGTACAAGGAAGTCCTCGGGTACAACGTCGCGGACGGCAAGATCAGTTGGCCCGCGATCGAGCTGCCGCAGAAGATCTGCTCGGTCACGAAGGAAGCGTCCGCCGACGGCAAGATCGCCGTGGCGTACATGAGCGGCAACGGCACGAAGGCCAACTGCAACCAGGTCCAGGAGATCGACCTCGCCACCGGCGAGAAGGGCTGGACGACCAAGATCGCCGAGAAGGAGTCGGACGACGACTTCTTCGACGGCACCGGCTCCAGCATCGGCCTGACCTACGTCGGCTCCGACACCCTGATGGTCGGCCGCCAGATGTCCGGCGTCGGCCTGGACGCCAAGACGGGCCAGAAGAAGAAGTTCGTCGTCCAGCAGTACGGCAACGACTGCTTCCCCAAGGCCTACACCGGCGACGGCAAGAAGCTGCTGTCGGTGGCGTCCTGCGGCGCGGGCGGCAACAACGCCCACGAGGAGCTGCGCCAGCTCGACCCCGAGACCGGCAAGGCCGTCTGGACCCGCAAGTACCCCAAGGACTGGCAGATCTCGCACGTCTACTCCGTCAGCCCGCTGGTCGTCTACGCGGAGAACGACGACAAGAAGGCGTACAACATCGCCTCCTACAAGGACAACAGCTCGGCGGTGGCGGCCGAGGTCAGCTCGGCCATCAAGTCCCTCGACACGGGCTGCGGTTCGACCTTCTCGTTCCTCACCCGTGACCTGGGCGGCTGCCAGGGCGTCGTCGCCGACGCGGGCACCCTCTACATGCCGACCAAGGGCAAGACCGGCGGGGCCAACGAGGTCGTCGCGATCAGCCTGACCAGCGGCAAGGAGCGCTGGCGCGTCAAGTCGCCGCAGGACCAGTCGATGGAGCCGGTGAACGTCAAGGACGGCGCGCTCGTCGCGTACATGGAGGCGTCGTACGGCGGTCAGCCCGGACGCGTCGTGTCGATCGCGGTCACCGGTTCGCACACGCCGAAGACGCTGCTGCAGAACCCGGCGGGCACCTCCGAGATCGAGAGCGGCTTCTACTCGAAGGCCGTCGACTTCGTCGACGGGCGGTTCTACCTCTCCGCCACCAACCTGTCCGGCAGCGCCAAGGGCCAGCAGAAGCTGATGCTGGCGTACGGCGACTGACGTCACGCACTCCCCGACCGTCCCCACGTAAAGGCACCCCGAGGTACCCACGCCATGACGCAGCCGCCCCAGCAGCCACCGCAGCCGCCCCAGCAGCCTCCGAACGAGCCGCCGCAGAACCCGTTCCAGAAGCAGCCGGAGCCGCAG
>NZ_JAMOLN010000048.1 GCF_024448165.1 Streptomyces longispororuber | reverse complement strand
CCGCCACCGGGCTCACCTTCCTGCCCGGCGAGGACGCCGCGGCGGCCACCGCCCGGCAGGCCGAGAAGCTCGACCGCGGCCTGGTCAGCGTGCACACCGACGCCGGGAACCTGATCACCTGGCGCTGGCTCGGCACCGACCCGGACGACGTCTCCTTCAACGTGTACCGGGCCGGTACGAAGGTCAACTCGACGCCGGTCACCGGCTCCACGAACTTCTTCCACGCCGACGCGCCCAGCTCCGCCGACTACACGGTCCGGGCGATCGTGAACGGCACCGAGCAGCCGGACTCGGCGCACGCGATCCAGTTCCGGGCCGGCTACAAGGACGTACCGATCAGCCCGCCCACGGGCGGCACCACACCCGACGGTGTCGCGTACACCTACGAGGCGAACGACGTGTCGGTCGGTGATCTCGACGGCGACGGCGTCCTCGAGTTCGTCCTCAAGTGGCAGCCCACGAACGCCAAGGACAACTCCCAGTCCGGCTACACCGGCAACACGATCGTCGACGCGGTCGAGCTCGACGGCACCCGCCTGTGGCGCGTCGACCTCGGCCGCAACATCCGCTCCGGCGCCCACTACACCCAGTTCCAGGTGTACGACTACGACGGCGACGGCAAGGCCGAGGTCGCCATGAAGACGGCCGACGGCACGACGGACGGCCAGGGCAAGGTGATCGGCAGCGCGTCCGCCGACTACCGGAACTCCAGCGGCTACGTCCTGTCCGGCCCCGAGTTCCTGACCATGTTCAACGGCCAGACGGGCGCGGCCATGGGCACCGTCGACTACGTCCCCGCGCGCGGCACGGTCTCGTCCTGGGGCGACTCGTACGGCAACCGCGTCGACCGCTTCCTCGCGGGCACCGCCTACCTGGACGGCTCCCGCCCCTCGCTCATCGAGGCGCGCGGCTACTACACGCGGACCGTGATCGCCGCGTGGGACTGGCGGGACGGAAAGTTCACCCGCCGCTGGACCTTCGACACCAACTCCTCGACGAACAGCGGCAAGGGCTACGACGGGCAGGGCTCGCACTCCCTGTCGGTCGGCGACGTCGACCGGGACGGCAAGGACGAGATCGTCTACGGCGCGATGGCCGTCGACGACAACGGCAACGGCCTGTGGACGACGAAGACCGGCCACGGCGACGCGCAGCACCTCGGCGACCTCGACCCGTCGACCGCCGGCCTGGAGTACTTCAAGGTCTCCGAGTCCACGTCCCAGCCCGCCGAGCTGTACATCGACCCGGCGAACGGCACGGTGAAGTGGAAACTCGCCGCGTGCTGCGACAACGGGCGCGGCGTCGCCGGCGACGTCTACGCGGGCAACGACGGCGCGGAGGTCTGGTCGGCGTCCGACACGTCGATCCGCGACGAGGCGGGCGCGACCAAGGGCCGCGAACCGTCCTCCGTCAACTTCCTCTCCTGGTGGGACGGCGACACCACGCGAGAACTCCTCGACGGCACCCACATCGACAAGTACGGCACGTCCTCCGACACCCGCCTCCTCACGGGCTCGGACGTCCACTCCAACAACGGGACGAAGGCCACCCCGGCCCTCTCCGGCGACATCCTGGGTGACTGGCGCGAGGAGGTCGTCTGGCCCACGTCGAACAACACGGCCCTGCGCATCTACTCGACCCCGCTGGAAACGAGCACGCGCATCACGACGCTCCTCCACGACACGATGTACCGCACGGGTCTGGCCTGGCAGAACACGGCCTACAACCAGCCCCCGCACCCGAGCTTCTTCATCGGCAACAAGATGCCGACGGCGCCGCGACCGGTGATCACGACGCCGTGAGGCCGCGCCGCTCGGTCAGCTGTAGCTCCAGCGCCAGGCGTTGGAGCTGTAGCGACAGGTGATCGCCGCCCCGCTCGCCGTCGTGGTGGAGGAGCCGTGGTCGCTGTTGCGGCAGAACTGGCCGGCCGAGTAGCAGTTGCCGGCGCTCGACACGATCGAACAGCTGCCGGCCCCGCTCTCGCTCCCGCCACCACCGCTGGAGCCTGAGCCGGAACCGGCCGCGGGCTTCGGGGTGACCGTGACCTTCACGGTCTTCGTGGCGGTCACGGTGGGCGCCGCCTCCGGCTCCGCCGTACGCGTGGCAGTGGCGGTGGCCGTCGTGGTGATGGTGGCGGTGGGCCGTGGCCGGTCCGCCGCCACTTTGGTGCTGCCGGTGTCGGTGCCGTCGTCTCCCACGGCACCGAACGCCCCACCCACGATGAACGCCAGTCCGATGGCGGGGAGCACGATGCGCTTCCGGGCCCATCTCGGCACGGCACGTGGGCCGGGCCCCGGCGGCGGTACGGGTGGGTAGGGATGGGTCATGGCGTCCCCCTGCGGTCGATGCTGAGGGGGAGAGGCTAGTGCGGCCGTCGGCAATGTGATGACTATGTGAAGGTGAAGTGATGACTTCGTGACGTGACGGCAAGGGCTCCACGGGCGCTCCGAGGGGCCGGCGGTCGACCCGCCGGCCCCTCCCGACACCTGCCGTCAGACGACCGTGCAGGGCTTCCCGTCGAGGGCGAACGCCCCCGGTTCTCCGTTCGCCGTCGCCCGGTCCCCGGTGAAGCCGAACGTCACCGCGCTGCCCGGGGCCACCTTGCCGTTCCAGCCCACGTTCCGGGCCGTGACCTTCGGGCCCGTCTGGGTCACCTCCGCGTTCCAGGACTGGGTGACCTTCTGGGCCGCGTCGTCGAAGGACCAGCCGAGGGTCCAGCCGTCCCAGGGCGTCGTGGCCGTGTTGGTGAGGGTCACGTCCGCCTGGAAGCCGCCCGGCCACTCGTTCGTGACCTTGTACGCGACCGTGCAGGCGGCGTCACCGCCGTCACCCGGGTCGGGATCGGGGTCGGGGTCCGTGGTGCCGGCCGTGTCGCCGTAGACGACGCCCCGGCCGTTCGTCGACACGTACACCCGGCCGTAGACGCGCGGGTCACCGGTGATCGCCGCGCCCGTCCACCCCCACTGGTGGGCGTCGTCGTTGATGCGGGTCCAGGACGTGCCCGCGTCCGTCGAGCGGAAGATGCCGCGGACGCCGCCGATCTTCGCGCTCGCGTAGAGCGTCGGGTACGCGGCCCCGGGCGCGGCCTTGCCGAAGCCGATCGTGTCCGCCTGGTCGACGTTCGACAGCCGGGTGAACGTGGCGCCGCCGTCCGTCGAGTGCCACAGCCCGTACGCGCCCTGCGTGGAGCCGCCCGCCAGCCAGATGTCGCCCTCGGCCCCCGGCACCGCCTTGAAACGGACCGGGCCGTCCGCCGGAAGACCCGACGACGCCTTCGCCGTGAACGTCGCGCCGCCGTCCGAACTCGCGTAGAACGTCCCGGACTTGAACGCGTAGAAGACGTTCGCGTCGGCCCGGTCCGACTCCACCACCGCGCCCGCGGGAACCCCGCTCGACGCCGTCCACGAGGACCCCGTGCCCGTCTGGACGCCCGCACCGTCCGGGCTCCACACGAACCGGCCGCCGTCCGCCGAGGCCGCGACCGTGCCGCCGCCCGTCACGCCCGCCGGATCGGCGCCCGCCGCGTACCAGTTGGCGCCGTTGTCGTTCGAGAGGGCGACGTGCGCGCCCGAGTCGACGTTCCCCGCGCGGACCACCACGTCGGGCTTGCCCTCCGCGAAGTCCAGGCTCGTCGACGACGTGAAGTTCGGTGAGGTGAACATCATCGGCGGGACCTTCGTCAGGTCCGTGTGGCGGAAGCCGCCGATGTCGCCGAGGGCCGACAGGAGCGGGGCGCCCGAGGGCGCCGACGCCAGGTCGTTGACCGCCGTCTCCTCAAGTCCCTTCACCATGGGGGTGATGGTGAAGGTGCCGCCCGTGTCCCACTTCCCGAGGTCGTTCGTGCCGTAGATCGTCGCGCCCGTCCCGTACATCATCCGGTCCGAGTCGAACGGGTCGATCTCCAGCGCCTCCGTCATCCAGCCCAGCTTCGGCGACTGCTCGGGCGGCGACGGATTCGCGCCCCAGGACAGCCAGGGCGCGGAGGACACGTCCATCGTGTAGCGGTTCACCCGGTTCGGGTACGACGTGTAGTCCCACGCCTTCGTCCACGTGCCGCCGCTGTCCGTCGAGCGGAAGATCAGCGTGTCCGGCCACCAGGAGCTGTACCCGGAGACCATGACCGTGCCCGGGTGCTGCCGGTCGACCGTCAGACCGCTGTAGCCGTAGTAGGTGTCCGCCGCCGCGACCGGGCTGACGTCCTTCCACTCGCCCGTCCTCGTCGCGTACCGCCAGACCTCGCCCTTGCCGCCGTCGTACGGTCCGCCGGTGTCGCTGTACGCGACGTAGAGGTAGCCGTTCTCGGCGTCGAGGACGCTCTTGTGGGGGAGGTAGCCGGTGGGCTGGCCCGCCACCCGCTGCCACGTCGCGCCCGCGTCCGTCGAGCGGTACAGCGGGTTCTCCTTGTCCGCGACGCCGACGTAGATCGTCTTCGTGCGGTCCGTCCCCGTCCCGCTCGACTCGTCGAACGTCACGGACACCACGCCCTGGTTGTCGGAGGCGTAGCCGGACGTGTCGGACGGGTCCTGCGCGTAGTTCCCGACGTTGGGGAAGGACGTCACCTGCGACCAGGTCACGCCCGCGTCCGTGGAGCGCCACAGGCCCTTGCCGCTGGGCGCGGCCAGGTACAGGACCTTGTTGTCGTGCGGGTCGATCGCGAGGCGCTCGCCCATGCCGCGCCCGGGCATGTTGCCGCCGAGCTTGAAGGGGAGGTCCGTCTTCTGCCAGGTCGCGCCGCGGTCGGCCGAGCGCAGGACGGCGCCCTTGCCCGGGTCCCAGTCGTTCGTGTACGTGCCGACGGCCGCGTACACCCGGTCCGGGTCGACGGAGTCCGTGGCGAGGGACGCGACGCCCGTGTGGCCCCAGTCGTCCCAGCCGACCGAGTCGAGCAGCGGCGTCCAGGACTTCGTGTCCTGGTCCCAGCGGTAGGCGCCGCCGATGTCGGTGCGGGCGTAGGCGAGGTTCTTCTCGGTGCGGTTGAAGACGATGCCGGGGACGAAACCGCCGCCGTCGATGCGCGCGTTCTTCCAGGTGTAGGTGTCGGCCGCGATCCGCGCGGCCGGCCGATCGGCGGACCGATCCGCCTGTGCCGTCTGAGGATGCGTCAGAAGCCCTGCGGCCAGGGCGAGTACGGCCGCGGTGAGCAGCCGGGTGCGTGGTCTTCGCATACGGGTTCCCGGGGGTGGGTCGGAGCATGGGGGCAGGGGAGCGGGCCGACCGGACCTCGGGGAGGAGGCCCGGCCGGCCCGCGGTGCACGGAGCGGCTGTCAGCGGGGCGTTACTCCAGCAGCTCCGCGTACGAGCCCATGGCGAGCGCGATGTCCGCCTGGGCCCAGAACCGGTGGTACGTGAACGTCGGCGCCGCGCCGCCCGCCAAGTAGGCCTCGATCTTCGACCAGTTGGGGTCGTCCTTGTAGAAGGAGCGCAGCGAGGCGAAGGTCGACGAGGAGTCGATCTTGTCGCCGTTCGGCATGGTGCCGGTCCAGCCGGACGGCACGTACACCGTGTCGCCGAACCGGCTGTAGTCGGTCCGCGTCTCGGGCACCGCGATGCCGAGCGCGTCCTGGTCGTTCTGCCACATGCCGTCGAGCAGCGCCTTCGCCGTCGACTTGGCCTGCGCGTCACCGGACTTGGCCGCGTAGTACGTCAGCGTCTTGGCGTACGCCGCCGCCACGCCCACGTCGTTCGTGTAGTCGGCGACCGTGACGTGAAGGCCCGAGTTGGCGCCGGGACTCGACGCGTTCCAGGTGTCCGGCTTGCCCGACCACTGGAGGGTGGAGGGGATCTGGAACGTGCCGTCGGGGTTGACCGTCGTCTTGGACAGGGCCCAGTCGACCCACTTGTCCAGGACCGCCTTCGCGTCGGCGTCCCCCGTCTGCTGGTAGTACTCGGCGACGCGCTCCATCGACCACGCCTGGAAGCCGAACCACTGGTTCGACGGCGGGTCGTGGTAGACGGGCGCCTCGTCGTAGAACATGCCGTAGAACGTCGGCGTGCCGGACGGCGGGGTGCCGTAGCTGCCGCCCCAGCTGTTGGTCGCGCCGCCCGCGATGGCGCCCTCGTCCGACTGCAGCCAGCGGTAGAACTCCAGCTGACGGTCGAGCGACTTGGCCCAGTCGGCCTGTCCCGTGGCCGACTTGGGCTTCAGGTCGGCGTACGAGGAGAGCGCGTACGCGGCGAGCGGGTTCTGGTAGCCGCCGTGCGTGTGGCTCGAACCGATGCGCCAGGCCCAGCCCGCCGAGGTGTCGGTGGCGCCGCCCCACGCGTAGTACCAGGACATCAGGTAGTGGGAGGCGTCCTTGCCGGTGCCGGCCGGGCAGCTGCTCGCGCCCACGCAGTTGCCGACCTTCTTGAAGTACTTGTCGTACATCGAGTACCGGAGGTAGTCGCCCATCTTCGCCGCCTTGCCGACGGTCGAGGAGACCTCGGAGCCCTTGCCCTGCTCCTTGGCCCAGACGTCCGCCCAGTACGCGGCCTGCACGGCCCGCGCGTCGGCGTCCGGGGCGTTGGTGAACTTCCACTGCTTGGCGTACGAGGAGTCACCGGTGAACAGGTCCAGGTACCCGTTCGTGCCGCCGTACTTGAAGGCGTCGCAGGTCGGCTGCGGCACCGTCTCCCACACCGACTCCTGCGCACCGCGCTGGAACGTGTTGATGTACGACGGTCCGGTCGCGGTCGGGCCCGCCTCGCACTTGCCGGGCTCGTTGCCGTAGCCGTAGACGTTGTCGACGTCCTGCAGCCAGTGCATGCCGTACACGTCGTCCGTGCCGTACGCGCTCTTCAGCTCGGCCGCGATCGGGTCGCTGCCGACGGAGACCGACCCGTCGAGCTTCGCCGGGTACTGCGACGGAAGGTCGTGCTCGGGGGCGTACGTCGCGGGCTTCGAGGCGTTGTAGAACGAGTTCGTCGGCTGGTCCGCGTGCGTGGGGATCATGTACTTCTCCATGATCTCCCAGGCCCCGTTGAACTTGGACCAGTCGCCGCTCACCTTCCCGTACATGGCCTGGAGCCACAGGAGGTACGAGTACGCCTCCGACGTCGTCTCGTGGCCGTGGTCGGGCGCCTCGACGATCAGCGTCTCGACCGAGTGGTACGGGATGCCCTCCGGCGAGAAGTAGCCGTTCGCCGGATCGGTGATCTTCCCGTAGAGGTCGAGGAAGCGGGTGTCGTACTCCTTGCCCGCCGCGAGCTGCGTGACGACGACCTCGGCCTTGGCGTGGCCGGGTGCCGTGATCGCGAAGGTCGCCGCGCCGGTGCCGGAGGAGTCGGCGGCCACCGTCACCTTCTGCGCCGTGTTCCAGTTCGACGGCGTGAAGGTGAGGCTCGCGCCGGACGACACCGACAGGCCGGTGTTGCCGCTCGCGCGGGCCGTGCTGACCGTGACGTTCGCGCTGGGCTGCGTCGACAGCTTGACGTCGAAGGTCCCCGACTTGCCCTGCTGGACGCCGAGTTGGGACGGCATCGCGACGACGGCGGGGCCGGTGGCGACCGTGATGCCGACCGGGGTCGACTCGCCGGACGCGCCCTGGCTGTCGTACGCCTTCGCGTACAGCGAGTGCGTGCCGGCCGTCAGGTCGTCCGTGCCCAGCTCGTACGGGGACGTCGTGTCCGTGCCGAGGAGCGTCGTGTCGTCGTAGAACTCGACCTTGTCGACGGTGGCCCCGTCGGCGGCGGCCGCGGTCGCCGCGAGCGGCACCACGTCACCGGCCGAGTAGACCGCGCCGGCCTGGGGCGAGGTGAGCACGGTGACCGGCGGCTGGTGGGCGCCCGCGCAGGTCGTGCCGTTGATCGCGAAATTCGTGGGCGCCGAATTCGAGCCACTGTAAGTGAATTGCGCACCGGTCGACGTGGCGGCGCCCGCCGCGATCTTTCCGTTGTATCCGGCGTCCTTCACCGTGATGTTCTTGCCGGACTGCGACCAGGTGCCGCTCCAGCCATTGGTGAGTTTCTGGTCACCGGTGTACGCGTAGGTGAGGGTCCAGCCGTCGATCGCCGCGGAGCCGCGGTTGGTGATCGTCAGATCGGCCGTGAAGCCGGATCCCCAGTCGTTGGTCTTGTAGTCGACGCTGCACTCAACTGCCGCTGCCTCAGCGGTCGTTGGCAGAGCGGCGAGCGTGGCGAGCGGTAGTGCCAGGGCGGCCGCCACGGCGGTCCACAACCGCCGGGCCGGTCTTCTGGGCATGGGGGGTTCCTCCTTGCGGCTCGAACAACCTGTGAACCAGTGGGAGCGCTCCCAAGGATGGGGACGAGGAAAATGAGGGTCAAGAGGCTTGAAGAGTCGAATTAATTCGACAGTGGAAATTCTGAACTCGTCTGTTGCTTGACGGCAGTTCCTTCTCTACAGTCCTCCAGCAACCAGTGGGAGCGATTCCATCAGTCGACGTGCCGGCCCCGTGCCGTCCCGCCAGAGCTGCAAGGAGTCGCTCATGCGACACCCCCCGCACCACCCCCCGCAGCACGTCCTCTCTGCGTTACGCGCCTCCCTCGTGGCGTGTGCCGTCACCGCGGCCACGCTCGTACCCCTGACCGGCACCGCATCGGCGGTCGCCCCCGCCTGCGCCGTGGAGTACTCCGTCACGTCGCAGTGGGACAGCGGCTTCCAGGCGGCCGTGAAGGTCACCAACAACGGTGCGGCGAAGGACAGTTGGAGCCTGTCCTTCGACTTCGCCGACGGGCAGGAGGTCACCCAGGGCTGGAGCGCCAAGTGGTCCCAGTCCGGCGCCACCGCGACCGCGGCCAACGAGTCCTGGAACGGCACGCTCGCGACCGGCGCGAGCGTCTCGGCCGGGTTCATCGGATCCTGGTCCGGCGCCAACACCGTGCCCAAGACCTTCAAGCTGAACGGCACCACCTGCAACACCGACATCACCGACCCGACGGACCCCACGGACCCGACCGATCCGACGGATCCCGGTGACGGCACCGCCCCGGCCCTGAAGGCGTCCGGGAACAAGCTGGTCGACGCCACCGGCGCCACCCGGCGCATCCTCGGCGTGAACCGCTCCGGCGGCGAGTTCATGTGCGTCCAGGGCTACGGGATCTTCGACGGCCCGGTCGACGACGCGTCGGTGCAGGCGATCGCCGACTGGAAGGCGAACGCCGTCCGCATCCCGCTCAACGAGGAGTGCTGGCTCGGCCTGTCCAACATCAAACCCGAGTACGGAGGTGCCAACTACCAGTCCGCCATCAAGGACCTGGTGACCAAGGTCAAGGCGCACGGCATGACGCCGATCCTCGAACTGCACTGGTCCTACGGCCAGTACACCGGGAACTCGGCGGGCTGCTCCGACGTGCACGCCACCTGCCAGAAGCCGATGCCGGACGCCCAGTACACGCCCGCCTTCTGGTCGTCGGTCGCCACCGCCTACAAGGACGACCCGACCGTCGTCTTCGACCTGTTCAACGAGCCGTATCCGGACCGCGCCACCTCGAACCTGACCGAGGCGTGGACCTGTTGGAAGGACGGCGGCACCTGCCCCGGCATCGGCTACGAAGTCGCCGGCATGCAGGACCTCGTCGACGCGATCCGCACCAGCGGGGCCGGGAACCTGATCCTGGCCGGCGGTCTCGCCTACTCCAACGACCTGCGGCAGTGGCTGCAGCACCAGCCGGCCGACCCGGCGGGCAACATCGCCGCCGCGTACCACGTCTACAACTTCAACAGCTGCGCCAGTGAGAGCTGCTGGGACGAACAGCTCGCTCCCGTCGCGGCCCAGGTCCCCCTGATCGCGGGGGAGATCGGCGAGAACACCTGCTCCCACGGGTTCATCGACCGCGTCATGAAGTGGTTCGACGACCGGAAGCTCTCGTACCTCGGCTGGACCTGGAACACCTGGGACTGCTCGTCAGGTCCCTCGCTGATCAGTGATTACGACGGCACGCCGACCGCGTTCGGGGCCGGCCTGCGCGACCACCTGCAAGCCGTCGGCGAATGAGCCTGCCAAGCCCGTCCGTGCGCAACGAAACAGGACCGAAAGGGACACCCCACACCATGAGCCGTACCAGAACCAGGGCCGGCACCGCCGTGCTCGCCACCCTCGCCCTCACCGGCGCCGCCTGCGTGGGCACCGCCGCGGCCATCCCGGCCGACATCGGTGCCGCGGCCGCCGCGTGCACCGTGGACTACACAGTGCAGAACCAGTGGGACACGGGCTTCACCACCGCCGTCACCGTCACCAACAATGGCGCGGCGGTGAACAGTTGGAACCTCACCTGGTCCTTCGCGGGCAATCAGAAGGTGAGCAGCGGCTGGAACGCCGACATCTCCCAGTCGGGCACCGCGGTCACCGCGAAGAACCTCTCGTACAACGGCGCCCTCGCCACCGGCGGCTCCGCCTCGTTCGGCTTCAACGGCACCTACAGCGGCAGCAACGCCCAGCCGGCCACGTTCAAGCTGAACGGCGTCACCTGCAACGAGGACACCGACCCCACCGACCCCACGGATCCGACCGATCCCACGGACCCGACCGGCCCCGGTGACCGCGTCGACAACCCGTACGCCGGCGCCAAGGTGTACGTGAACCCGGAGTGGTCGGCCAAGGCCAGGGCCGAGACCGGCGGCAGCCGCATCGCCGACCAGCCCACCGGCGTCTGGCTGGACCGCATCGCCGCGATCAACGGCGTCGGCGACGGCATGGGCCTGCGCGACCACCTCGACGCGGCGCTCGCCCAGAAGGGCAGCGGCGAAGAGGTCGTGCAGCTCGTCGTCTACGACCTGCCGGGCCGCGACTGCGCCGCCCTCGCCTCCAACGGCGAGCTCGGCCCGACGGACATCGACAAGTACAAGAGCGACTTCATCGACCCGATCGCCGCGATCCTCGCCGACTCCAAGTACGCGGGCCTGCGCATCGTCACCACGATCGAGATCGACTCGCTGCCCAACCTCGTCACCAACGTCAGCGGACGCCCCACGGCCACGCCCAACTGCGACGTGATGAAGGCCAACGGCAACTACCAGAAGGGCGTCGGCTACGCCCTGGACAAGCTCGGTGACATCCCGAACGTCTACAACTACATCGACGCGGGCCACCACGGCTGGCTCGGCTGGGACGACAACTTCGGCGCCTCCGCCGAGCTGTTCAAGACGACCGCCACCAGCAACGGCGCGCAGCTGTCCGACGTCCACGGCTTCATCGTGAACACGGCCAACTACAGCGCCCTCAAGGAGGACAACTTCGCGATCGGCGACTCGGTCGGCGGCAAGTCCGTCCGCGAGTCGAAGTGGGTCGACTGGAACCGCTACACCGACGAGCTCTCGTACGCCCAGGCCATGCGCACCAAGCTCGTCTCGCTCGGCTTCGACCAGAACCTCGGCATGCTGATCGACACCTCCCGCAACGGCTGGGGCGGCACGGCCCGGCCCACCGGACCCGGGGCCACGACGGACGTGGACACGTACGTGGACGGCGGCCGCTACGACCGCCGCATCCACCTCGGCAACTGGTGCAACCAGAGCGGAGCCGGCCTCGGTGAGCGGCCGCAGGCCAACCCCGCCACCGGCATCGACGCCTACGTGTGGATGAAGCCGCCGGGTGAGTCCGACGGTTCGAGCACCGCCATCGACAACGACGAGGGCAAGGGCTTCGACGGCATGTGCGACCCGACGTACACGGGCAACCCGCGCAACAACAACCACATGTCCGGGGCGCTGCCGAACGCGCCGCTGTCCGGGCACTGGTTCTCCGCCCAGTTCCAGGAACTGATGAAGAACGCCTACCCGGCGCTCTGACCGGTCCGCACGCGGAGGTCCGCCGGGGCCGGGGCGTCGAGCCCCAGGCCCCGGCGGATCGCCGTCTCCACGGGTGAGTACGCGCCGTCCGCCCGGTCCAGCTCGTACGGCGCCGCCGGCAGCAGCGGCGGCTGCGCGAGGAAGCGGGGCCGGGTTCCGTGGTGCGGCTGCGCGGCGTGCACCAGGAACGGATGACACAGGAAGACGTCGCCGGGGGAGCCCGTCGCGTACGCCTGCGGCCGGTGCTCGGACGCCGCGTCGAGCTCGGCCGCGAACGTCAGCCCGCTCGCCCCCTCCTCCCCGTACGGCGCGAGGACCCGCGGCGCGTCCAGGTGCGAGCCGACCCGGATCCGCGTCGGGGCGTCGTCCTCGCCCACCTCGCTGAACAGGAACAGCATGAGCAGCGCGCGGTCCCGCGAGCGGACGTTGGTGAAGGGCCAGGTTGCGCCCTCCGGCTGGTAGCTGCCCTCGATGTGCCAGCCCGCGTCGTCCGGCTCCTCCGCGTGCGGGAAGCGCAGCGGGAAGGTCCCGAGCGAGTAGCGCGGCTGCCAGCGGCCCGCACCCACCAGCAGGTCGTACGCGTGGTGCAGCGCGGGGGAGTTGGGCGCGGCGGCGAACGGGCCCTGCGCGAGCCCGCCCACCCAGTGCACGGGCCGCGTCCACGTCGCCGGATCGTCCGGGTCGCAGCCCGTCTCCCGCCACAGCAGCCGCGCACAGTCCGCGGCGACGCGCGGCGCGACCGCGCCCGTCAGCTTCACGAAGCCGTCCCGCAGGAACCGCTCCACCAGAGTCGTGTCGTCCATGCGCCCAGAGTGGTCCGGCCGGCCGCGGGGACGCCCGACACTTTCCGCACCGATTTGCTCAAGCGGCAACAAGACTTGCCTGTACCGGGAGTGCCGCGCACCCTGGGAGAACACCGAAGGCGGACGCGAAGGGCGGCGAGCACACCGATGGCACACGGCCACGACCAGCACGGACACGACGGACACGGGCACGGCGGGCACGGGCACCACCACGACCACAGCGACCTGGACTGGGCGGAGATGGTTCCGCACCTGGAGCGCAACGCGTCCGTCTACGCGCCCATGTACACCGAGGCCCTCGGCTGGCTGCGCGCGGCGCGGCCCGGCGGCACCGGCCTGATCGTCGACGCGGGCAGCGGCCCCGCGGCCGTCTCGGTCCAGCTGGCCGCGGCCTTCCCCGAGGCCCGGATCGTCGCCGCCGACCCCGAGGAGGCGCTGCTGGCCCGCGCCACCGAGCGCGCCGCCGAGGAGGGCCTCGCCGACCGGATCAGCACGCTGCGGGTCGAACTGCCCGACGACATCGACGCGTTGCCGTCCGCGGACCTCATCTGGGCGGCCCGCTCCCTGCACCACGTCGGCGACCAGCGGGCCGCCGTCGCCGCGCTCGCCGGACGGCTCGCCCCCGGCGGTACGCTCGCGCTCGTCGAGGGCGGCCTGCCGTGGCGCAGCCTGCCCCGCGACTTCGGCATCGGCCGTCCCGGGCTGCACGCCCGCGCCGACGCGATCGAGGAGGACTGGTTCGCCGGGATGCGGTCGTCCCTGCCGGGGGCCAAGGAGGACGCGGAGAACTGGACGGCGCTCCTGACGGACGCGGGCCTGACCGCCGCGACCAGCCGGACGTTCCTCCTCGACCTGCCCGCGCCGCTGTCGCCGGGCGGCCGCGAGCTGGTCGTCGAACTGTGGGGGCGGCGCCGCGAGATGTTCGCCGACGACCTGTCCGCCGAGGACCTCGCCACCCTCGACCGGCTCCTCGACCCGGCCGACCCGCAGAGCCTGCACCGCCGCGACGACGTGTTCCTGCTGACGGCGCACACGGTGCACACCGCCGTGAAGGGCTAGTTCAGGAGCGCCGCGAGGCGGTTCCGGGCGCCAGGTTCGGGCCCAACTCGCCCAGAACCGCCTGGAGTCGACCGGCGTCGAGCGCGGGGTCCGGGAGTGGTTCCAGGTCCGGTGCCGCGCGCAGTCCGGCGAGGAGCAGGGCCAGCGGGCGGCGCCAGGCGTCGGGGGCGGCCGCGGCCGTGAGCGCCGGGACCGCGCGCCCGAGCGCGGCCAGCGCGAAGAGGACGTCCTCCGCGGTGACGTCGGGCCGGACGGTGCCCTCCGACCGGCCGCGGTCCAGCAGCAGTTCCATCGTGCGCCGGTTGTGCGCGTGCACGGCCTCCAGGGCGTCGATGCCCTGGAGGTTCGTCGTCATGAGGTCGCCCGCGGCGCGGTCGGCGGCGAGCACCGCGAAGACGGCGTCGAGATAGCCGGTCAGACCCGCCCAGGCGTCCGGCGCCGACCGGGCCAGCTCGCCCGCCTCCATCGTGCCGCCCAGCGGATCGCGGAAGACCGCGTCGACGAGCGCGGCCCGGTCGGGGAAGTGGCGGTAGAGCGTCGCGTTGCCGACCCCGGCCCGGCGGGCGATGACGTCGAGCGGCGCCTCCAGGCCCTGCTCGACGAAGACCTCGTGGGCCGCCTCGACGAGCAGCTCCCGATTGCGGCGCGCGTCGCGCCTGCGCGGGGCCGCCGCGCCCTGTTCCCCGGTGGTCATCAGGTCCTCCGCCATCCTTCGCGGCCGCTCCGGCCGGTCTTACCGGGGAGTGCTCCCCGGTAAGGATGCTATCGTCCACCAGGGAAACGGGGAGTACTCCCCATTTCCCTGGAAGGGGCGGTCCATGGACGGAACGGCACTGGTGCTCGGCGGCGGCGGACCGGTCGGCGGCGCCTGGCTGGTCGGCGTGCTCGCCGGACTGGCGGACGCGGGTCTCGACCTCGACCGGGCCGAGGTCGTCGTCGGCGCCTCCGCCGGCGCGATCTTCGGAGCACGCCTGGCGGCCGGGGAGTCGCCGCGCGCACTGTACGAGCGTCAACTCGCCGAGGACGACCGGGTGGAGCTCGGCGTCACGCTCTCCCAGACCGTGCGCTTCCTGTGGGCGGCCCTCGGCTCCCGCGACCCCGACCGCTCCGCACGGCGCCTCGGCCGTGCCGCGCTGCGGGCGCGGACCGTACCGGAGGCCGAGAGCCTCGACACCGTGCGCACGCTGCTGCGCGGGGTGCGGGAGTGGCCCGGGCGTCCGCTGCGGATCGCGGCGGTCGACGCGGTGACCGGGGAGACGGCCCTCTTCGACCGGGAGGCGGGGGTCGGCCTCGTCGAGGCGGTCGCCGCCAGTTGCGCCGTCCCGCTGGTCTGGCCGCCCGCGACGCTGGCCGGGCGCCGCTGGATGGACGGCGGCAGCCGGGAGACCACACCCCTCGACGCGGCCCGCGGGTACCGGCGCGTCCTGGCCGTCTCGCCGCTGCCGTCCGCCGTCGGCCCGCACCGCTCCGCCCACCGGCAGGCCGACGCGCTACGGGCCGGGGGCGCCGCCGTCGCCCTCCTGACCCCGGACCGTACCGCCCGCCGCGCCATGGGCCGCGACATGACCGCGAACCACCGCCGCCCCGCCGCGGCCCGCGCCGGCCACGCCCAGGCGACGGGCGCCGCCGACGCGATCGCGCGCACCCTGAAGGGCTGAAGGCGGGCCGGCACGGACGAGGCCGCCGTCGCGGGACACGGGGGTGTCCGCGACGGCGGCCTCGGTGGAGCGGGCGGGCCGGAGGGCTCAGGCGACGTCGAACGCGGCCGGGTCCGGGCCGATGCGACGGTCCTCGTTGAGCGCGCTGATCGCGCCGAGGTCCTCGGTGTCCAGTTCAAAGCTGAACACGTCGATGTTCTCCTTGATCCGCGAAGGCGTCACGGACTTGGGGATCACCACGTTGCCCAGCTGGACGTGCCAGCGGAGCACGACCTGCGCGGGGGTGCGGCCGTGCTTCTGCGCGATCGCGACGATCGCCGGGACCTCCAGGAGGCCCTTGCCCTGGCCGAGCGGCGACCAGGCCTCGGTCGCGATGCCCAGCTCCGCGTGCCGCTCGCGGGAGACACGCTGCTGGAGGTGCGGGTGCAGCTCGATCTGGTTCACGGCCGGGATGACCGACGTCTCGTCCGTCAGCCGGTCCAGGTGCTCCGGCAGGAAGTTCGAGACGCCGATGGCCTTGGCGCGGCCGTCCGCGTACAGCTTCTCGAAGGCCTTGTACGTGTCCACGTACGTGTCCTTGGACGGCAGCGGCCAGTGGATCAGGTACAGGTCCACGTAGTCGAGGCCGAGCTTGGCGAGCGACGTGTCGAAGGCGCGCAGGGTGGCGTCGTGGCCCTGGTCGGCGTTCCACAGCTTCGTCGTGACGAAGAGCTCCTCGCGGGCCACGCCGGACGCGGCGATCGCCTTGCCCGTGCCCTCTTCGTTGCCGTAGATCGCGGCGGTGTCGATGCTGCGGTACCCGGCCTCCAGGGCCGTCGCGACCGCCTTCTGAGCCTCGTCGTCCGGCACCTGCCACACGCCGAACCCGAGCTGGGGCATCTCGACGCCGTTGTTCAGGATGATCGGGGGAACCTTGCTCACGAGGTGTCGGTCCTTTAAGTCGTCGGGTGGTACTCCCATGGTCAACGATCACGGGCGTACGTGCATTCCTGTCGCCGTGAACGGCGCGACACCAGCATCTCAGTCACGTATGTGAACCCTGTGCCGGGGTCTGCGTCCCGAGATACGCCTCGCGTACCCGTTCGTCGGCCCGTATCCCACCCGGTGTCCCTTCGGCGAGCACGCTGCCCAGATCGAGGACCACGACCCGGGAGCACACCTCCATCACGAAGGCCACGTTGTGCTCGACGAGCAGCACCGCGCAGCCGTCCTCCTCGGCGAGCCTGCGCACCACCGCCGCGAGCCGTTCGCGTTCCCCGGCCGTCATGCCGGACGCGGGTTCGTCCAGGAGCAGGACCCGGGGCCGGTCGGCGGCGGCGCGTGCCAGTTCCACCATGCGGGCCCGGCCGACCGGCAGCGTTCCCGCGTAGGAGCCGGCGAGCGCGTCGAGGCCGCAGGCCGCGAGCAGTTCGCCACGGCGCCCGGGGTCCTGGCCGCCGCGCCGCCACTCCTGCGCGACGAGGAGGTTGTCGGCGACGGTGAGCTGCCCGAACAGCTGCTGGCGCTGGAACGTGCGGCGCATCCCGTGCCGCGCCCGCCACACCGGCGAGCGCCGGGTGATGTCGGCGCCGTCGAACAGCACCCGGCCCGCGTCGGGCCGCCGGATGCCGGAGACGACGTCGAAGAGGGTCGTCTTGCCCGCGCCGTTCGGGCCGATGAGCCCGCACACCTCGCCGGCCGCAAGCCGCAGCCCGACCCCGTCCAGGGCCCGTACGCCGCCGAACCGCACGACGACGCCCTCGGCCTCCAGTACGTAGCTCATGACCGTCCCGCCTCCTCGACCTCGCCGGTCGCCGCGATCCCCAGGTACGCGTCCGTGAGCCGCTCCGCCTCGACCTGGTCGCGCGGCCCGCACCAGGTCACCCGGCCCTGCGCGAGATACGCGACGGTGTCCGCGACGCCGAGGATCTCCGACGCCTTCTCCTCGACGAGCAGCAACCCCGTGCCCGCGTCCCGGAGTTCGGCGAGCAGCCGGTAGACCTCCTCCACGACCTGGGGTGCGAGGCCGAGCGACGGCTCGTCGGCGATCAGGACGCGCGGCGGCCGGTGCAGCAGCGGCGCGAGCGCGAGCAGCTGCTGCTCGCCGCCGGACAGCGAACCCGCCGTGACGTCACGGCGTGCGGCGAGGCCGGCGAACCGCTCGTACACCGCCGACCGGTCGTCCCTGTCCGGGAGTTGGAGGGCGAGGTTCTCGTCGACCGTGAGCGAGGGGAAGATGCCGCGCCCCTCGGGCGCGAGCACCACCCCGGCCCGCGACCGGCCCACCGCGCCCTGCCGGGTGGCGTCGTCGCCGGCGGCGTACACCCGGCCGCTCAGCGGCGCCATGAGTCCGGCGGCGACCTTGCAGGCGGTCGACTTCCCGGCGCCGTTCGGGCCGAGCAGCGCGACGATCTCGCCGGGGCGGACCGTCAGGTCGACGCCCTGGAGGACGGGCGCTCCGTCGTATCCGGCGTGCACGCCGAGGAGTTGGAGCGCCGCGGCCGGCTCCGGCGCCGTGCCGGACGGCTCGGAAGGGGCCGCCGCGACGGCCGCCCTGCGCCGGTGCCGGCGGACCGAGAACGCGGCGCAGTAGCCGTCCGGGTCGTTGGCGAGCGCGAGGCCCGCGAGTCCGAACAGGATCACCGGGAGCTGCACCGACTCCGTCACGTAGTCGCCGACGAGATGCGGCACGACCGCGAAGGTGAGCCCCGCGACCACCGCGAACTGCGGCCGCCGCACCCCCGCGGCGACCACCACGGCGAGCCAGATCAGCCCCGTCATGGCCGTGAAGTCGGTCGCCGTGATGCGGGTGTTGTACGACGCGTACATCACACCGCCGAACCCGGCGAGCCCCGCCGACACCGTGAACAGCAGCAGCTTCGTGCGGACCACGGAGATGCCCGACGCCATCGCGGCGGCCGGGGCCGAGCGGACCGCGAGCATCGCCCGTCCGGCCCGCGACCCGCGCAGCGCGCCGAGCGCCGCCACGCCCGCCGCGCACAGCACGACCATGGCCACGCCCATCGCCCGGTCGTCGCCGAGGTCGACCGGGCCGAAGACCGCGCGGGGGATCTCCCAGCCGGTGTCGCCGTTCCTCAACCAGCCCAGCTGGAAGAGGACTTGATCGGCGAGGAAGGCGAGCGCGAGCGTCGCGAGCGCCAGCGACCGGCCGCCGAGCCGCAGCGCGGGAAGCGCCACCAGGGCGCCGAGCGCCGCCGCCGCGCACGTCCCGGCGAGCGCCGCCCCGAGGAACGGCCAGCCGTGGCTCATCAGCAGCCCCGCCACGAGGGCGGCGCCCGTCACGAACGTGGCCTGCGCGAGCGACACCATCGCGCCGAGCCCGGTCACGACGGTGAACGACATGAACACCAGCGAGATCGCCAGCCCCTGGGCGAGGATCCCGCTCCAGAAGGGAGTGGTGACCGTGTAGAAGGAGACCGCGAGAAGGACCCCGGCCACCGCCCACGGACCCCAGCGCCGCGCCCACGAGCGGCCCGCCAGATAGTCCACCGGCGGCGCGTCCGCCGCGGCCGTGCCCGCCGTGCGCTGCCGGCGCGTGAGCAGCAGCAGTCCGGCGAAGAGGATCAGGAACGGCACCGCCGTACGGAACCCGGTGATCCGCTCGGCGAACGAGGCGTACCCCGCGACGAGGTTCTGCAGCACGCCGAGTCCGAGCCCTCCGGCGAAGGCGAGCGGGACCGACAGGAACCGGCCGAGCACGGCGGCCGTCGCGGACACGAACAGGAACAGGGTGAAGTCGTGGGACGACAGGCCGAGCAGGGGAGTGGCGAGCACCCCCGCCAGACCGGCGAGGCCCGACGACAGCATCCACGCCACCGACGAGAGCCGGTCCGCGCTCATCCCGCGCAGCTCCACGAGCGAGCGGTTGTCGACGGCCGCCCGCAGCCTGAGCCCCAGTGCCGTGTGGCGCAGCAGGATCCAGAGTCCGAGCGCGACCACGGCCGTCGCCACCCAGGTGATCAGCTGGTCGGAGTCGATGCCGACGCCGTCCAGCAGCTGCCAGTTCTTCGCCGGGCTCGGCCCGACCCCCGGCAGTCCGAACTGGTTCTCCGCGGGCTTCACCGGGGCGCCCGCGTCGTCGAGCAGCTCCACGGTCCACAGCCCGAGCGCGGGCAGCGCGACCAGCAGCCCGATCGTCGCCACGATCTGCGCGGTCTCGCCGACCCCGGCCAGTTTCCGGAACATCAGCCGGTCGAGTCCCCAGCCCAGCAGCGGAGCCAGCACCAGGACCAGCAGCAGCGCCGTCGGCACCGCGGGCCAGCCGAACCCCGAGTGGAGCTCGTAGAAGGCGAGCGCGCAGAGGTAGGCGGTGGCGCCGTGCGCGAAGTTGAACAGGCCGGACGCCGAGTAGGACAGCACGAGCCCGGTGGCGAGCAGCGCGTACAGCGCGCCCGACACGAGCCCGCTCAGGACGAAGGCAAGCAGGTCGGCCATCGGAACTCCCCTTCAGGCGGCTCCACTTGAGAGACTCGGGTCACTTGAAGGGGATCGGCTCGTAGCACGTGAACGGCGACGACACCCGGTACGCCCCGTCCTTGAGCTGGACGAGCGCCCCGCAGCCGAACGACTCCTTCCGGCCGCGCGGCAGCTGCCGGTCGCCGACCATCGTCCCGGCGTCCGAGAAGCCGTCCGCCGCCTTCTGGAACGACGCCACGGTGAGGTCCTTGCCCGCCTTCCCGGCGATGGACAGGAAGAGGTCGGCGCTCATGTAGCCGGTCATCATGTGCATGTTGAGCGGCACGTCCTTGCCGCCCGCCGCCTTCTTGATGTCGGCCTTGAACTGCTTCATCGCGGGCGTCGACGACTCGAACGGCGCGAAGGACAGCAGCACGTGGATCCCGTCGAGCGCCTGCTTCGTCGCGCTCTTGGCGAGCAGCCCCGGGTCGTAGTCCGTCGGATCGGTGAGCACGCCCTTGAAGCCGGTGCGCTTGACGGCGGTGAACAGGCCGATGTTGTACGGGGTCTGCATGACGGAGACGACGACGTCGGGGGCCTTGCCGCCGTCGCTGCGCAGCAGCTCCTTCGTGTACGCCGACCAGTCGCTGGGCACCGACGTCGCGGGCACGGACGCCTTGGCGTAGGTCACCTTGTAGCCGGCCGAGGCGAACGACTGCTTGTAGGTGCGGATGGCGAAGGTGCCCGCGTCGTTGTCGTTGGCGAGGATCGCGACGGTCCTGCCCGCGGCGCCGCCGGTGACGTTCTTGAGCCCTTCCGGCCAGGTCTGCGAGATCGTGCCGCCGGGCATCGGGACCATGCAGCCGCCGAAGCCGTAGATGTAGGTCGGCCCGCAGAACGACGGCAGGGTGCCCCAGCCGAACGTCGGCACCTTCTGCTTCTGCAGGAAGTCGGCGCCGGAGAACGTCACCGAGCTCATCGGCGCGATCGCGAACACCTTGTCCTGCTGGACGAGTTTGCGGGCCGCGGCCAGGTTCTTCGCCGGGTCCTGGCCGTCGTCCTCCGCGCCCAGGTAGTCGATCGTGCGGCCGTTGATCCCGCCTTCGGCGTTGGCGCGGTCGAAGCGGGCCCGCGCGCCCAGATCGGTGTCCTTCTTGCTGTAGCCGCTCGCCGTCGTCATGGAGACGATGCCGCCGACCTTGATCGAGTCGGCGGTCACGCCGCGTGCCGAACTCCCCTTGGAATCAGGTGAGTTGCTGTTCGCGGTCGAGTTGCAGGCGGTGGCGAGCAGGAGTGCCGCCACGGTGGCGGTGATGGCGCGGATCGGTCGCGACACGGTCGGGCCCCCTCCGTCGAAGTGAGGGTGATTCTGTGTCCGACCTGATGAACCGTCAATAACTGACGCGTCGGTAATTGATGAACCGTCAGAAACCGATGGAGGGAGGTCTCATCCCCGGTACAGCGCGTCCACCTCCGCCGAGTACACCGTCTCGATGGCCTTCCGCTTCAGCTTCAGGGACGGTGTGAGCAGCCCGTGCTCCTCGGTGAACTGATGGGCCAGGATCCGGAACGTACGGATCGACTCCGCCTGCGAGACCAGGGTGTTCGCGGCCACCACGGCCCGCCGCACCTCCATCTCCAGATCCGGGTCGCGCACCAGGTCCGCCGGGGTCATCAGCTGCTTGCCGCGCATGCCGAGCCAGTGCTCGACGGCCTCGGAGTCGAGGGTGACGAGCGCCGCGATGTAGGGGCGGTCGTTGCCGACGACGATGCACTGCGCGACCAGCGGATGGTCGCGGACCCGCTCCTCCAGTTGCTGCGGCGAGACGCTCTTGCCGCCGGAGGTCACCAGGATCTCCTTCTTGCGGCCGGTGATCGTCAGGTACCCGTCCTCGTCGAGCGAGCCCAGGTCGCCGGTGGCGAGCCAGCCGTCGTGCAGGGAGGCGTCGGTGGCCTTGGGGTCGTTGAGGTAGCCCTGGAAGATGTTCCCGCCGTAGAGCCAGATCTCGCCGTCGTCCGCGATGTGGATCGTGGTGCCGGGGATCGCCTTGCCGACCGTGCCGTAGCGGGTCTGCTCCGGCGGGTTGGCGGCCGCCGCGGCCGTCGACTCGGTCAGCCCGTAGCCCTCGTAGATCGCCACGCCCGCGCCCGCGAAGAACAGGCCGAGCCGCCGGTCCATGCCCGAGCCTCCGGACATCGCCTGCCGGACCTTGCCGCCCATCGCCTCGCGCACCTTGGAGTACACGAGCTTGTCGAAGACCGAGTGCTGCACGCGCAGCGACGCGGACGGGCCGGGACCGGTGCCGAACGCCTTGGCCTCCTGTGCGTCCGCGTACTTCACGGCGCACTCCACGGCCTTGTCGAAGGGTCCGGACTTGCCGTCCTTCTCGGCCTTGCGGCGGGCCGCGTTGAAGACCTTCTCGAAGATGTACGGCACGGCGAGGATGAACGTCGGCCGGAACGCCTGCAGGTCGGGCAGCAGCGCCGCCGCGTTCAGCTGCGGCTGGTGGGCCAGCTTCACGCCGCCGCGGACCGCCGCCACCTGCACCATCCGCCCGAAGACGTGGGCCAGCGGCAGGAAGAGCAGGGTGGAGGCGACGTTGTCGCGCTTGGAGGCGAAGACCGGCTCCCAGCGCGCCACCATCGTGTCCGCCTCGAACATGAAGTTCGCGTGCGAGATCACACAGCCCTTGGGGCGGCCGGTCGTGCCGGACGTGTAGATGATCGTGGCGATCGAGTCGGGGGTGACGGCCCGCCGGTGCCGGTGCACCGTCTCGTCGTCGATGTGGGTGCCGGACGCGGTGACCTCGTCGACCGCGCCGCCGTCCAGCTGCCACAGGCGGCGCAGGTGCGGCAGCCGGCCGATGACCGTGGCGATGGTCATCGCGTGGTCCTCGTGCTCCACGACGGCGGCCGTCACCTGGGCGTCGTAGAGCATCCAGAAGACCTGCTCGGCCGACGACGTGGGATAGATCGGGACGACCTGGGCGCCCACGGTCCACAGCGCGAAGTCGAACAGCGTCCACTCGTAGCGGGTGCGGGACATGATGGCGACCCGGTCGCCGAACCGGATGCCCTGGGCGAGCAGGCCCTTGGCCAGGTCGAGGACCTGGTCACGGAACTCCTCGGACGTGACGTCCTGCCACCGGCCCTGTTCGTCCTTGCGGCCGAGGGCGATGTGGGCGGGGTCTTCCAGGGCATGGTCGAACACGGCGTCGGCCAGGCCGCCCACCGGCGGCGCCGACGCGAGAGGGGGGTTGGTGAACTCGCGCAAAGTTGCTCCTTGTGGCGCTCCGCACAGCGTCGGTGACGGTACCCGACCGCGCGCCCCGGCGGGAGGGGGTGAAGCTCGCCGGGAGCGCGCGGAATATGCACAGGTCAGCCGTTTAAATGCGGCCACAAGGGAAGCGGCGGGACAGAATACTGACGGTTCAGTAAGTTTCGGTTCCGTAATCTCCCGGTGCTCTTCACCGTTCGGCTTCCGTCTCCACCGAATCCCTACGGAGAGGTCACTGCCGAGCCCCGACCGCCTTTTTGGGCGGAGCGGTCGGTTCCACTACGGCAGCCTTGGGGGACCGTACCAGGGCGAGGACCAGGAATCCTGCGACGAGCGCCACACAACCGGCGAGCACCGAGGCCGAGTTGAGCCCCTGGGCGAAGGCCGCGTGCAGCGCGTGCTCCGGCACCTGCCCGCGCAGCCCCTCCGCCCCGCCGCCCGCGAGGGCGTGCGCGGCCCCGCTCGGCAGCGTGTCCTGCATCCGCGAGATCAGCACGGTGCCGAAGACGGCGATGCCCAGCGCGTACCCGAGCTGGCGGAACGTGTTGAGCGAACCGCCCGCCATGCCCGCCCGCTCCGGTTCCACCGTGGCGAGCGCGGCGCCCGCGATGCCGGGGGACACGAACCCCACCCCCACACCGGTCAGCAACAGCCCCGGCACCAGCGCCGACCACGTCGACCCCGCGTCGAGCACCGCCTGGCAGCACAGTCCGGCCCCGATGAGCACGAGCCCGCCGCCCACCGTGATCCGGGCCGGCACCCCGTGCAGCAGCTTCCCGCCCGCGATCGCCACCACCATCGACGCCCCGGACAGGGACAGGAACACCAGGCCACCGTCGACCGGGCTCATGCCGAGCAGCGTCTGCAGCCACAGCGAGGTGTACGGCAGCACGCCGAACGCGGCGGCGTTGAACGCGAACGCGCCCACCATCACGCCCACGAACGCGGGCCGCCGCAGCAGCCCCAGATCCAGCATCGGATGCGCCGACCGCCGCTCCACGCCCACGAAGCAGACCAGCGCCAGCACGGCGACGCCGAGCGCGGTCAGGGCGCCCCGCTCGCCCCACCCCTGCTCGCCCGCGCGAATGACTCCGTACGTCGCGAACCCGGCGAACAGGGCGAACGCCGCCGTCCCCGCCCAGTCGATCCGCCGCCCCTTCGGGCCGCGCGACTCCGGCACGTACCGCAGCGTCAGCCACACCGCCACGACGCTCACCGGCAGATTGACCCAGAAGATCCACCGCCAGCCCGGCCCCTCGGTCAGCAGCCCGCCGAGCACCGGACCGATCGCCGCGGCGCCGCCGCTCACGGCCCCGAACACACCGAGCGCCACCGACCGCTGCCGCCCCTGGTACGTGGCGCCGATGATCGGCAGCGTCGTCGCGAACATCGCCGCCGCGCCCACGCCCTGCACCACCCGCGCCGCGACCAGCATCGTGGGCCCGGTGGCCAGCCCGCACACCGCCGAGGCGAGCGCGAACACGACCACGCCGATCGTCTGTATCCGGCGCCGCCCCAGGATGTCGGCGGCGGCCCCGGTGCCGAGCAGCAGCGCGGCGAGCGCCAGCGCGTAGCCGTCCATCACCCACTGCAGATCGCTGAGCGAGGCGTCCAGCGCCCCCGCCATGTCGGGCAGCGCGACGACCGCGATGGTCACGTCCAGCAGCAGCATGAACGTCCCCAGGCAGACCGCGGTCAGGGTCCCCCATGTACGCATCGTGAAAACCGGCCTCTCTCGTCGGGTACGGCCTGTCGTTCCGTACGATGAGCCGAACCCGGCCGATCGACGTGATCAGCGGCGACGGATCGACGGAATCCGACGGACGAGAGGTCCTGGCGATGGAATCCACCCCGTTCGACGCGGTGGAGCTGAGCATCCTCCACGCCCTGGAGGTCGACGGGCGGGCGCCCTTCAGCCGGATCGCCGAGGTCATCGGCGTCTCCGACCAGACCGTGGCCCGCCGCTACCGCAGACTCGTCGCGGAGGGCGGACTGCGGGTCGTCGGACTGCAGGACACCCAGCTCCTCGGACGCGAGAACTGGATGCTGCGGCTGCGCTGCGCGCCCGACGGCGCGGAGACCATCGCGGCGGCGCTCGCCCGCCGTCCGGACACCGCGTGGATCGGGCTGACGTCCGGCGGCACCGAGGTGGTCTGCGCGACCGTGCCGCGCACCGCGGGCGACCACGAGGACCTGCTCCTCGGCAAGCTGCCGCGCACCCCGCACATCGTCGAGATCCGCGCCTTCCAGATGCTCCACCGGTTCTTCGGCGGTCCGGAGGGCTGGCTGCGCAAGTACGGGCCGCTGACCCCGGACCAGATCGCCGCCCTGCGCCCGCGGTACGGCCCGGCCGGACCTGCGGTCGTCACCGCGGACGACGCCCCGCTCCTCGCCGTCCTCAAGCGCGACGGCCGCGCCACCCACCCGGAGCTCCAGCGGGCCACGGGCCGCTCCGAGTCGGCGGTCAAACGACGGCTGGCCGCGCTGCTCGCCTCGGGCGCGCTCTACATCGACATCGAGTACGACACCTCGCGGGTCGGCTTCGGCGTCGCCGCGGTCCTGTGGATCACGGCGTCCCCGCGCCACCTCGACGCGGTCGGCCGTGCCCTCGCCGACCACGAGGAGATCGCCTACGCCGCCGCGACCGCCGGCCCCTCGAACATCGTCGTCACGGCGATCGCCCGCGACACGGCGGGCCTGTACGCGTACGTCTCCGGAAAGCTGGGACACCTGGAGGGCGTCGAGCACGTGGAGACGGCGCCCTTCATGCGCCGGGTGAAGCAGCTGACGTACCGGCCGCCGACCCGCTGAGGGCGGGACTCAGCGCAGCCGGTCGCCGCCCGCCAGGATCGACTGGGCGAGGGCCCGCGCCGGCCCGCCCTCCGCCCGTCCCGTGGCCCCGCGCAGCACGAAGTCGACCTCGCCCAGCTCCGGCAGCCCCGCCCGCTCGGGCACCCGGACCAGACCGGGCGGCAGCAGTCCCCGCGAGTGGGCCATCACGCCCAGACCCGCCCGGGCCGCCGCGATCAGCCCGTTCAGCGACCCGCTCGTACAGGCGATGCGCCACGCACGCCCGTGCCGTTCGAGCGCCTCGAGCGCCAGCGCCCGCGAGATCCCCGGCGGGGGATAGACGATCAGCGGCACCGGCCGCTCCGGATCGATCCGCAGCCGCTCCGAGCCGATCCACACCAGCCGGTCGTGCCACACCGACTCACCGCGCGGGTCCTCGGGACGCCGCTTGGCCAGCACCAGGTCGAGCTTGCCCGCGTCCAGCTGCTCGTGCAGCGTCCCCGAGAGCTCGACGGTCAGTTCGAGGTCCACTTCGGGGTGTTCGACCCGGAACGACTCCAGGATCTCCGGCAGCCGGGTCAGGACGAAGTCCTCCGAGGCCCCGAACCGCAGCCGCCCCCGCAGCCGCGTCCCCGTGAAGAACGCGGTCGCCTGCTCGTGCACCGCCAGCATCCGGCGCGCGAACCCGAGCATCGCCTCCCCGTCCTCCGTCAGTTCCACGGAGTGGGTGTCCCGGGTGAACAGCGTGCGCCCGGTCGCCTCCTCCAGGCGCCGCACGTGCTGGCTCACCGTCGACTGCCGCAGGCCGAGCCGCCGCGCGGCCTGCGTGAAGCTCAGCGTCTGCGCCACGGCGAGGAACGTCCTCAACTGCCCGGGGTCGTACATGGTCCGACCCTACCCCCGCTCATCACGGAACACGATCACAGTCAGAACGGTATGCCGGATTCCCGATCACGGTGATCAGGAGGACGATGGAGAGGGCACGACCTGAACGACAGCACTGACAGCACCGAAGAACGCACCGCACGCACAGCACGTCACAGCACGCCACAGAACAAGGAACCAATGAAACGCCTGAGCTGGCCGTCCTGGATGCCGATCGACCCGTACATCCTGGCGTTGATCGGGACAGTCGGCCTCGCTGCGCTCCTGCCGGCCCGCGGAGCCGCCGCCGACGTCGCCTCCGGGGCCTCGACCGCCGCCGTCGCCTTCCTCTTCTTCCTCTACGGCGCCCGCCTGTCCACCCGGGAGGCCATGGACGGGGTGCGCCACTGGCGGCTCCACGTCACGGTCCTCGTCTGCACCTTCGTCCTGTTCCCCCTGCTCGGCCTGGCGGCCCGGGGCCTCGTGCCCGTGCTGCTGCCGCAGAACCTCTACGAGGGCCTGCTCTTCCTGACCCTCGTGCCGTCCACCATCCAGTCGTCGATCGCGTTCACCTCGATCGCGCGCGGCAACGTCCCGGCGGCGATCTGCGCGGGCTCCTTCTCCTCGCTCGCCGGCATCGTGCTGACCCCGCTGCTCGCGGCGGCCCTGCTCGGCAACAGCGGCGGCGGCTTCAACGCCGACTCGGTCGTCAAGATCGTGCTGCAGCTGCTCGTGCCGTTCGTCGCGGGCCAGTTGCTGCGCCGCTGGGTCGGCGGTTTCATCGCCCGGCACAAGAAGATCCTCGGGTACGTGGACCGCGGCTCGATCCTGCTCGTCGTCTATGCGGCGTTCAGCGAGGGCATGGTGCAGGGCATCTGGCACCAGGTCAGCGCCGTCCGCCTCGCGGGCCTGCTGGTCGTCGAGGCCGTGCTGCTCGCCGTGATGCTGCTGGCCACCTGGTACGGGGCCAAGGCCCTCGGGTTCGGCCGCGCGGACCGCGTCGCGATCCAGTTCGCCGGGTCGAAGAAGTCCCTGGCCTCCGGACTCCCCATGGCGAGCGTCCTGTTCGGCGCCCACGCCTCGCTCGCCGTGCTGCCGCTGATGCTCTTCCACCAGATGCAGCTGATGGTGTGCGCGGTCATCGCCAAGCGCCGCGCCAACGACCCCGAGACGGTGCCGGAGCCGCTGCTCACCCCGGCCGCGCCAGTCGAAGGGACACGAACCGCGGCCGGTACAGCGACACGTTCCGGCTGATGTGCGCCTGTGCGGTGGCGGCCGTCGCGTCCAGCCAGTTCACGTCGTAGGACAGGACGAGCCGGCCGTCGCCGCCGAGCTCCGGATGCACCTGCGGGTTGTACGCGGCGGTGTCCTGTCCGGCGGCGGCGTCGCGCGGCAGCGGTGGCGTGAGCGCCTTCGCGGGACCGTGCCAGGGCCCGCTCGGCGAGCACGCCCAGTAGCTCGTCACGGACGTCAGGCCGGAGGCCCCCGCCGCCATCGTGAACAGCACGTAGGTCCCCGCGTCCCGCACCACGCTGAACGCGCTGCCCACCCCGCGCCGCTGCCCGTCGCCCAGCACCGGGGCAGGCCGCGCCCCGGCCAGCCACCGCTTCCCGTCCCAGTACTCCCACGCCTTGGGATCGCCGAGCCGCCCGTCCGGCACCCGGGCGACGTAGGCCCGGTGCACCGGGCGCTGCCCGTCGTCCCCGCCGAAGACGTAGGTCCGCCCGTCGCCGCCCGTGACGGCGGTCGTCCCGAACAGGACGCGCCGCGCCGGGTTCCCGACCTGCCGCTGGTCGAGCACCTGCGTGATGCCCTCCAGCCGGAGGTCCGGCAGGGACAGGGTGGCCACCTCGGTCGACGTGGGCACCCCGTAGATGTACGGTCCGCCGCCCGCCGTCCGCGTCCACAGCAGGACGCGCACGACCTGCTCCCCGGACCCGGGGGAGCGCGCCTCGACCCGCGCGGCGACCGGCCACCGCCACTCGCCGACCCCGGTGTCGGGGAAGAGGGGAGCGGCGACGGTCCGCTCCGGTTCTCCCGAGCTGCCCGCCACCACGGCCGAATTTCGGACGAAGGGGGCGCTGCCGTCCCGCCAGGAGTGCGGCTGCCCGACCGGGTTGGGCGGCGGGTGCACGGTCCCCAGGTACGTGTCGGAGAACAGCCAGAGCACGCGCCCGTCCGGCAGCCGCACGGAGTGCGTCCCGTCGCCGCCGGTCCAGTCGTCGGTCCGGGCGCCGTCGTCGCCGTAGCGGGCGAAGGCGTCGGTGCGGGCGGTGTCCGGGGTCCAGGAGGAGACGGTGCGGGCGGAACACGGGCGATCGCCCTCCCGGTCCGGGAGGGCGATCACCACGACGGCGACGCAGCCGAGGGCGAGCAGCAGCCCGATCAGCGTCGTGACCGGCCTCCGCCGGCCCGCGGCCGCCTTCGTACGCTCACGCCCCGTCACGCGACGCGACGCTAACTCCTCCCGTGCACACGGTCCATGGGCAGCCACAGCACAGCGGCGTCGCCGGCGGTGACCCGGACGTCGTCGATCGCTCCGGTGAAGTACGCCCGGCTGTCCATCCGCTGCCCGACGTGCACCCCGAACGGCGAGTTCCGGCTCACGGAACCCGGCACGTCCGCCGCGCTGCCGACCACGGTGCCGTCCACCGACATCGTCAACGCGCCGCCGCCGCGCCGCAGTTCGACGTGGTGCCAGGCCCCGTCGTTGTACGCCGTGGTGGTCCGCACGGACACCGTCCGCGGTGCGGCCGAGCCGTCCCGCGCGGTGATGAGTCCGGTGATCCGGTTCGACGCGGGTTCACCCCTGAGCCAGACCTGCGGCTGTGTCGTGCCGATCCCGCCCATCCACAGCAGTGGCTGCTCGCCGGTCGTGGCGGTGTACCTGAACCACAGCGACGCCGTGAAGTCCCGTGTCCCCAGCGCGAGTTCCCTGCGGTAGGGCAGCCGGACCGCGTCGTCGACGCCGTCGAAGGCCAGCGCGCGGCCGAACCGCCCGTCCGTCGCCGCGGCCCCGCCGAGCACGGCCGCACCCCGCGCGCCGGGCGCCCGGTCGTCCGTCGTCGGGTCGGGCCCGCGCCGCTCCTTCAGCCAGTCGAGCGTGAACCGGGCGAACCGGATCTCGTCCCGGGCGTCCACGGCCCCGCCCTCGTACATCAGGCCCACGTACTCCGGGTCGGCCTGCACGAGGTCCGAGTAGCCGGACCAGTCCGTCGTCACGACGGTGCCCCGGTCGAAGCTCTCCCAGGTGCGCCCGCCGTCGTACGAGGAGCGGATCGTCATGGTGCGCCGCCGGTCGGGGTCGCCGGGGCAGGCGAGCAGCAGCCGCTTGCCGTCCTTGCCGACCGGCAGCACCGACGCCTGCACCTGCGGCGCGTACAGGTCGGGGATCGCCGCGAACGGGCTGACGAACGACTCCCCGCCGTCGCGGCTCACGGCGTCCGTGCGGTGGCCGAGGTCGGTGCCGTCCTGCTCCCGGCCGCTGACGTAGATCGTGCCGTCCGGCCGCTCCGCGAGCGTCATCTCGGACGGCTTCTGGCGGAAGGTGCCGTCGTCGGCGATCGGCCACGAGTCCTTCGCGCCGACCCGCCAGTTGTCGCCGCCGTCGTCGCTGATCATCAGGGCGGCGTGGTTCGCGGTGACCCGGCTGCCGTTCCAGGTCTCGGCGTTGACGCTGAACACGAGGCGGCCCCGGTGGCGTCCCTTGGTGAGCTGGATGCCGTGCACGGGGCCGGTCGCGTACCAGGAGTTGAAGTCGGCGGGCAGCAGCTGGTCGCTGAGGTCCCGCGGCGCCGACCAGCTGCGGCCGTCGTCGTCGCTGTACTGGAGGTGCGGCGTCCGGTCGCACGGCACCGGGCAGTTGCCGCCGCCGGGGACGCCCGTGTTGTACGTCTCGGCGAGCACGATGCGGCCGGTCCTGCGGTCCACGATCGGCGCGGGGTTGCCGTGCGTGTCGCCCGCGCCCTCGTTGACGACCTGGAGCGGCGACCAGGTGCGGCCGCCGTCCTCGGAGCGTTTGACGACGATGTCGATGTCACCGGCGTCCGAGCAGTCGTTCGTCCGGCCCTCGGCGAAGGCCAGGAGCGTGCCCCTGACCGTCTTCACGACGGCGGGGATCCGATAGCAGGCGTACCCGGGGTCCTGGGACGCCTTGAACAACACCTGCTGGTCAAAAGGGGTCTGCGTGTCCGGCCCGGCCGCCCCCACGGCGGCCGGGGCGGGGAGCGCCGCGGCGACGGCCAGCGCCACCAGCAGCGATCTCAGACGGACTCGGAAGGATCTTCGGTGCATGGCGCGGCCCACCCTTCAGGTCATCCGGACAACCGGACATCCCACGTCCAACGTATGCGCCACAGACGCTACTTGGGACGCTCGCCACCCCACAAGGACCGTGCACGAACCCCGTCACGGGATCAGGACCACCTTGCCGAGGTTGGCCCGCCCCTCGATCACCGCATGCGCATCCGCCGCGTCCTCCAGAGCGAACTCGCCGTGCACGCACGGTGTCAGAGCCCCTGTCAGGAACAGCTCCCACAGCTCCCGGCGCCACGCCTCGTACGTCCCCGGCCGCTCCCGTGCGATCAGCGCCATCTGGAACCCGATCACCGATCTGGCGCCCACCAGCAGGTCGTACGCCGACACGGTCCCGCCGCCCGAGCTGTACGCCACGAGCCGGCCGTACGGCGCGAGCGCCGCCACCGCGGGTGTCAGGAGGTCGCCGCCGACCGCGTCCAGGACGTAGTCCACCGGCTCGCCCCAGGACTCCTCGCCGTACGTCACCACGGAGTCGGCCCCGAGAGCGCGCACGAAGTCCGCCTTGCGGCGGTCGGAGACCGCGGCCGTCACCCGGGACGCCCCGTTCAATCTGGCCAGCTGCACGGCGAGTTGGCCCACCCCGCTGGCCGCCGCCGTGACGAGCGCGCTCTCCCCGGACTCGGGCCGCGCCGCCCGCAGCGCCCCGTACGCGACCAGTCCGCTGCGCACCAGGGCCACCGCGTCCACCGCGCTCGCGCCGTCCGGCACGGGCGAGGCCATCGTGACGTGCAGCAGGACGTGGTCGGCGTAACCGTGGCCGAGGACCAGGCCGGTCACCCGGTCGCCGACCGCGCATGCGGTCACGCCGGCGCCGAGGGCGACGACCCGTCCGGCGACCTCGCCGCCGAGCGGGATCGGGTCACGGGCCTCGCGCACCTTGCGGACGACGGGCAGGGTGACGCCGATCGCCTCGGCGCGCACGAGGAGTTCGCCCGGGCCCGGCTCGGGCACCGCGACCTCCTCCGTGAAGAGCACCTCGGGTCCGCCGCCGCGGGTGTACCGGACACGACGCATGGTCGTCATCACCGCCTTCGGGCGCGGGTGGGCGGCACCCACCTGGCGCGTCGGGAATCGTTGGGAGCCCCAACAGTATGGGATTCATCGTTGGGAAGTCCAATGAAATACGGTTACGCTGCCCCCATGACCGCAGCGACTCCACCGTCCCCCGCCGCACCGAGCGCCATCCGGGACCTGCCCAGCTGGCTCCTCGGCCGGGCCGCCGCCCGCGGCCGCGCGCTCGTCGCCGACGCCCTCGCCGAGCAGGGCCTGAAGATGTGGCACCACGTGGTCCTGTGCGCGGTGTCCGACCTGGAGCCGGTCGCCCAGGCCGACCTCGTGCGGAGCGTCCGGCTCGACCCCAAGGACATGGTCGGCGTCCTCAACGACCTGCAGAAGGCGGGCCTCGTCGAGCGCGCGCCCGACCCCGGGGACCGGCGCAAGAACGCGGTCACCATCACCGAGGCCGGGCGCGGGCTCGTCGGGACCTGCGCCGCGTCGGCCCGTGCCGCCAACGACGAGCTCCTCGCCGTGCTCTCGGCGGCCGAGCGGGAGCTGTTCACGGACCTGCTCAGGCGCGTCGCCGCCGTCCCCGCCGCCTCCGCCGAGGACGGCTGAGCCGGCGCCGATGTGGGGCGGCTGTGCGCGTCATGTGCCGTACTCCCTTTTCCCGTAGGTCACTTGCTGTTCGCCTCGACCCCCTCAGCTGGACCGTGCAAGCGGAAGGGCCGATTCGAAAGAGGTGACGCGACGTGCCGGACGCCCGCTGGGACGCGGTACGCAAAGGGATGCGACGCAGGAGGAGGCTGCTCGCCCAGGCGCTCAGGCCACCCGTGCCCCGCGCGGAAACACTGCCGGCGATCCCCGCACAGCCCGGCCCCCGCGACGAGGGCCCGCCCCTCGAACCGGCCCCGCGCCTCGTCCCCGACCCGGTCTTCCTGCTCTCCTCGGTGCGCTCGGGCTCCACGCTGCTGCGCGTCCTGCTCAACAGCCACCCCGAGGTCCGGGCCCCGCACGAGATGCACCTGCGCACCCTGCACGTCCGTCTCGACCGGGACTTCTCGTACCAGGCGATGCGCGAACTCGGTCTGGACCGCGAGGAGTTGGAGCACATGCTGTGGGACAGAGTGCTGCACCACGCCCGATGTCGCGGCGACGGCGACGGCTATGGCGGTCCTCCGGTCGTGGTCGACAAGACCCCGGCCAACACCCTCATGTGGCCCCGGCTGCACCGCGCCTGGCCCCAGGCCCGCTACATCTTCCTGCTGCGCCACCCCGCGGCCGTCGTCGAGTCCCTGACGGCCCGCCGCGCCGACCCCGACGTCGCGGAGATCCACGACGAAGTCCTGGGCTACGCCGAGGAGTTGGACCGGGCGATGGGCGCGCTGGCCGGCGTCACGGTCAGGTACGAGGACCTGACGGCGTCCCCGGAGCGGGAGACCCGCCGCATCTGTGCGCACCTGGGCATCGACTGGACCCCCGCGATGCTCGACTACGGCGCGGGCGACCACGGCACGTTCCGCCCGCACATCGGCGACTGGAGCGAGACGATCCGCTCCGGCCGCATCCAGCCGGCCCGCGCGCCGAAGGACGCGTCGGCGCTCCCGCCCCGACTCCGGGAACTGGCCGCGAGCTGGGGTTACCGGTAACCGGTAACCCGCCCCGTGCCGCGGCGGGACAGGTCAGTCCTGCGTGGCCGCGGCACGCAGGGCGATCCGGTGCTCGCCCGCGTACACGTTCATGTTGGCGCCGCGCAGGAAGCCGACCAGCGTGAGGCCGGTCTCCGCCGCCAGGTCGACGGCGAGCGAGGACGGCGCGGAGACCGCCGCGAGCACCGGGATGCCCGCCATGACGGCCTTCTGCGCGAGCTCGAACGAGGCGCGCCCGGAGACCAGCAGCACCGAGCGGGACAGCGGCAGACCGCCGCTCTGCAGGGCCCGCCCGACCAGCTTGTCGACCGCGTTGTGCCGTCCGACGTCCTCCCTTATGTCGACGAGGTGACCTTCCTCGTCGAAGAGTGCCGCGGCGTGCAGGCCCCCGGTCCGGTCGAACACGCGCTGGGCCTCTCGCAGCCGGTCGGGGAGCGAGGCGAGCAGCTCGGGCTCGAGCCGGACCGGGGGAGTGTCGGCGATCGGGAACCGGGCCGTGGTGCGCACCGCGTCGAGGCTGGCCTTGCCGCACAGCCCGCACGACGACGTCGTGTACACGTTGCGCTCCAGGGTGATGTCGGGCAGCACGACGCCGGGGGTCGTCCGCACGTCCACCACGTTGTACGTGTTCGAGCCGTCCTGGGTGGCGCCGGCGCAGTACACGATGTTCTGCAGGTCGGCCGCGCCGCCGAGCACGCCCTCGCTGACCAGGAAGCCCGCGGCGAGCGCGAAGTCGTCGCCCGGGGTGCGCATGGTGATCGCGAGCGGCTTGCCGTTCAGCCGGATCTCCAGGGGTTCCTCGGCGACGAGCGTGTCCGGCCGCTCGGAGACGCGCTCGCCCCTGATCCGGATCACCTTGCGCCGCTCAGTGACTCGTCCCATGTCGTGATCAGTCCCGGTTCTGTCCGTGCCGACGGCCGAAGCGGCCCTTGGTGCCGAGGTGGCCCGGCCCTCTCATTGTCCTGCACACGGAGTGCGCGGCCGTGGCTCCCCGTTCCACTGATGGAATATTGTCTACAGTATGGACGTGAGGCCGACAAGCCCTCGCGCACCGGCCGGCCGGCTCCGTGCAGTGACCCCTTGCATACGGTCGACGGATTCTGTATTGAGTGGTGTCCGGGCCCTTCCCAACTCCTCTGCGGCTGCCTACCGTTCCGGATCATGAAACCCCCCGTCGCGCCAACCGGCTGGAGCCGCTGGCTCGTTCCCCCGGCCGCCCTCTCGGTCCACCTCTCCATAGGCCAGGCCTACGCCTGGAGCGTCTTCAAGCCGCCGCTCGAATCGGCCCTCGACCTCAGCGGGACGCAGAGCGCCCTGCCGTTCCAGCTCGGCATCGTCATGCTCGGCCTGTCCGCCGCGTTCGGCGGCACCCTCGTCGAGCGCAACGGCCCGCGCTGGGCGATGGCCGTCGCCCTCGTCTGCTTCTCGTCCGGTTTCCTGCTCTCCGCGCTCGGCGCCGCCACGGAGCAGTACTGGCTCATCGTGCTCGGCTACGGCTTCGTCGGCGGCATCGGCCTGGGTATCGGCTACATCTCGCCGGTCTCCACCCTGATCAAGTGGTTCCCCGACCGGCCCGGCATGGCCACCGGCATCGCCATCATGGGCTTCGGCGGCGGCGCCCTGATCGCGTCGCCGTGGAGCGCGCAGATGCTGGACTCGTTCGGCACGGACAGCGACGGCATCGCCCTCGCGTTCCTGGTGCACGGCCTCACCTACGCGGTGTTCATGACGCTGGGGGTCCTGCTCGTCCGGGTGCCGCGGCAGGAGGTGCGGGCACAGTCGCCGGATCCGGCGAGCGCCGCCCCCGCGGGCCCGCAGGTGTCGGCGAAACAGGCCATCCGCACCCCGCAGTTCTGGTGCCTGTGGGTCGTCCTGTGCATGAACGTGACGGCGGGCATCGGCATCCTGGAGAAGGCCGCGCCCATGATCACGGACTTCTTCGCCGACACGAGCACGCCGGTGTCCGTCTCCGCGGCGGCCGGCTTCGTCGCCCTGCTCTCCGCCGCGAACATGGCGGGCCGCATCGGCTGGTCCTCCACCTCGGACCTGATCGGCCGCAAGAACGTCTACCGCCTCTACCTCGGCGTCGGCGCGCTGATGTACCTCCTCATCGCCCTCTACGGAGACGCGTCGAAGCCCCTCTTCGTCGTGTGCGCGCTCGTGATCCTCTCCTTCTACGGCGGCGGTTTCGCGACGGTCCCCGCCTACTTGAAGGACCTCTTCGGCACCTACCAGGTCGGCGCCATCCACGGCCGGCTGCTCACCGCCTGGTCGACCGCCGGCGTCCTCGGCCCGCTCATCGTCAACCGGGTCGCCGACAGCCAGGAGGAAGCGGGCAAGCACGGCTCGTCCCTCTACGGCCTGTCGTTCACGATCATGATCGGCCTGCTGGTCGTCGGCTTCGTCGCCAACGAACTGGTCCGCCCCGTCCACGTCCGCCACCACGTCCCCGCCCCCAGGGAGTCCGCCGATGACGCAGCCCACGCCCGTGACCGCCAGCAGCCCGCCTAGGCGCCGCGGCCTCATCGCCGTCGCCTGGCTGTGGGTGGGCGCACCCCTCGCCTACGGACTGTACGAATTGGTACAAAAGGCGACACAGCTGTTTACCAGGTGATCGGTTGGAACTCTCCAACCAAGGGGCGGCATTCCTGTCGCTTTACGTCACGCCGTACTCGTGAGTCGCTGACCAGACTGGAGGATCCGCAGCTCGTGAGGGTGCACACGGCCCGCGAGCCAGGCAAACGAGGGGACCCCCATGACCGGTTCGCGCATCGTCGGCATCGGCCACTATCAGCCTGCCGGGATCCTCACCAACGAGGACCTGGCGGGCATGGTCGACACCAGCGACGAGTGGATCCGCTCCCGCGTCGGCATCCGCACCCGGCACGTGGCGGGGCCCGACGAGCCGGTCGACGAACTCGCCGCGCACGCCGCCGCCAAGGCGCTCGCGGCGGCCGGGCTGACGGCCGACGCCATCGACCTGGTCGTCGTCGCCACCTCGACGGCGGTGGACCGCTCGCCGAACACCGCGGCCCGCGTCGCCCACCGCCTCGGCGTCCCGTCGCCCGCTGCCCTCGACCTGAACGTCGTGTGCGCGGGCTTCACGCACGCCCTCGCCACCGCCGACCACACCCTGCGCGCGGGCGCCGCCACCCGCGCCCTGGTCGTCGGCGCCGACAAGATGTCCGCCGTCACCGACTGGACGGACCGCTCCACCTGTGTGCTGACCGGCGACGGCGCGGGCGCCGTCGTGGTCGAACCGGTCCCCGGCGACGAGGCGCCCGGCATCGGCCCCGTCCTGTGGGGTTCGGTCCCCGAGATGGGCAACGCCGTACGGATCGAGGGCGAGCCCGCCCGCTTCGCGCAGGAGGGGCAGTCCGTCTACCGCTGGGCGACCCGGCAGTTGCCGCCGCTGGCCCGCGCGGCCTGCGAGAAGGCGGGCCTCGACCCGGCCGACCTCGCCGCGGTCGTCCTGCACCAGGCCAACCTGCGGATCATCGAGCCGCTCGCCGAGAAGATCGGCGCCGTGAACGCGGTGGTCGCCAAGGACGTCGTCGAGTCCGGCAACACCTCGGCCGCGAGCGTGCCGATGGCGCTGTCCAAGCTGGTCGAGCGCGGCGAGATCGAGAGCGGGCAGCCCGCGCTGCTCTTCGGTTTCGGCGGAAACCTCTCGTACGCGGGTCAGGTCGTGCGCATCCCGTGACCTGGGCGGTCGCCGGAATGTGACGAGCCCAACTCCCCCTGGCTGTGGCGATTGTGCTCGGTAAACTGTATTCCAAAGACAATCCAGTGTTCCGATGCCGGATACTGGAGGGGATCCGGCCGACCCGGATCCGGAAACGGCTTGCCGGATGCTCCGAAGCCCAGGAGGGGGACCGCGATGTTGTCCACAGGACTGCCGCAGGGGGCGGTGCCCAAGCTCGAGCGCCCCGGACCGCTGCGCGAGCGGGTCTACGAGGCGCTGCTCGAACTGATCACGACGCGGGCCCTCCAGCCCGGCCAGCACCTGGTCGAGAGCGAGCTCGCCGGTCACCTGGGGGTCTCGCGCCAGCCGGTGCGCGAGGCGCTGCAGCGGCTGAACACCGAGGGCTGGGTGGATCTGCGCCCCGCGCAGGGCGCGTTCGTGCACGAGCCGACGGAGGAGGAGGCTGATCAACTCCTCACCGTCCGTACGCTGTTGGAGGCGGAGGCCGCCCGGCTCGCCGCGGCCAACGCGGGCAAGACCGGCATCGCAGCCCTGGAGGAGCTCTGCGCGCGGGGCGAACAGGCGGTGACCGACGGCGACGTCGAGCTGGTCGTCGCGACGAACGCCGAGTTCCACGCCAAGGTCATGGAACTCGCGGGCAACGTCGTACTGGCGGAACTCGCGGGCCAGGTCGACCGCCGGGTCCGCTGGTACTACCAGCCGGTGGCCCGCCAGCGCGGCAAGCAGTCCTGGATCGAGCACCGCGAACTCATCGCGGCGATCTCGGCCCGCGACGAGGCCCAGGCCACGGCGGTCATGCGCGCCCACACGGAACACACCCGAGAGACCTACCACCACCGCGACCGCACCACACCCTGACCCCACGAGGGCGGCGCCTCCGCCGCGACTTCGGGGGGCCGGCGGACGGGCCACTCAGGGGCGTGGGGAACTGCGCGACCAGCCCCCACGAGCCCGCATCCGGCAACGCACCACAGAGTCCCGACCCCTCACCCGCCGAACGCCGCCGCATGCGCGACAGCCCACTCCGAGAAGGTCCGGGGCCCCCGCCCCGTGACCTTCTCCACGGTGTCCCGCACGGGGGACTCGTCCAACGTCCCGTCCACGTAGAACCGGAAGAACGCCCGCACGTAAGCCTCCGGCATCCGCGCCGAGAAGTCCGCCCGGGCCTCCTCGTCCGTCAGCCCCTCGAACCGCAACGACCTCCCGATCGCCTCGCCGAGCATCCGCACCCGCTCCCCGGCCGTCAACGCCTCCGGACCACTCAGCGCGAGCGCCTCCCCGTCGTACCGCCCCGACTCCGCGAGCAGCACCCGCGCCGCGACCTCCCCGATGTCGTACGGGTCGAGCACCGCGGCCCGTACGCCGGGGAACGCGGCCCGCACCACGTCGCCCTTCCTCAACTGGTCAGCCCACTCAAGGGCGTTGGACATGAAGGCGCACGGCCGCAGGAAGGTCCACGCGAGCCCGCTGTCACGGACCGCGGCCTCCGCCTCCATCATGTAGCGGGTGACCGCGTTGGACTCCTCGCCGCCCGGCACCGAACTGCTCGACAGCAGGACCGCCCGCTCCACGCCCGCCGCCCGCGCGTCGGCGAGGATCTGCCGCTGCCCCGTGTAGCCGGGCAGCAGGAACAGGGCCGTCACGCCGGAGAGCGCGGGCCGCACCGTCTCGGGACGTTCGAGGTCGCCCGCCGCGGCCTCGGCACCCGGCGGCAGACCGTCCGCCGTACCGGAGCGGCTGAGCGCCCGCACCGGCGCCCCGGCCGCGGCCACGGCGCGCACGACCTGCGCGCCCACGTTCCCCGTGGCACCCGTCACCAGAATCATGTGAGCTCCCCTGTGGTGGCTTCCGCCGCGTCGGCGGCGCACGGTGACCAGCGTGCCTCGGCAGCCAGCATGACCACCAACGCGACCACCATGAAAAGGAGTTGGGCCAGCGCCGACACGCGCACACCGAGCACCGCGGCGGCCAGTATCACCGGCACGGCAGCCGCCCGGTACCCGAGCGGGAAGAGCCGCATCGCCGCCCGGAACGCCACGTCGCCCGCCAGGAAGAGCGCCACACCGCCCGCGAGCGCCAGCGCGGGACCGGTGTGCAGCTGGTCGCCCATGTGACCGAGGGCCTTCTTGATCCCGGCCGCGAGGAACGCGACGCCGAGCAGCATCGGCAGGAACGCGTAGTAGTACGCGGTCATGGCCAGCCGCCAGCGGTCCGCGGGCGGCGTCGCCGCGAACGTCCGCTCGGCGCCGCCCTCGTCCCGGACGAAGTACGTCCACCACAGGGCGCCCGCCAGGGTCAGCGCCAGGAAGACGCCCGTGAACACGGAGGCGGTGAAGGGCAGTTCGCCGATGCCGACGCCGATCGCGATGACGGACTCGCCGAACGACACGATGAGCAGCAGACCGTGCCGCTCCACGAAGTGGCCGGGCTGCAACTCGCCCATCTGGGCGCGGAGTTCGGCAGGGGGCCGGTCGCCGCGCCGGGACGGCCCGTACTCCGCCATCCGCGGCGTCACCACCTGGAGGGCGATCGCCAGGGCCCACAGCGCGTCCGAGAGCAGCCCGGTGGCCAGGCCGGCCCCGGTCACCGCGAGTGCGGCGAGGGCGTTCGGCACCGCGTACCAGATGACGTCGCGGCCGTGGCTGCGCGTGTAGAGCACGCTGTGCACGACGACGACCAGCAGGAAGCCGAGCCCGAAGACCACGCCCGCGTTCGAGTCGGGATCGAAGACGTGCGGGATGGACAGCGCGCAGACTAGGAACGCCGCCATGCCGAGCAGCATCAGCAGCCGGCGCGACGGGCGGTCGGGCGGCACCTGGTTGGTGAGGTACGCGTACGCGCTGTACATCCAGTAGAGGATCATGAAGATGAGCACGGCCCGGCCCGCGGTGGTCCAGGACAGGTCGTGCGCGATCAGCACGGTCAGCTGGGTCAGCGTGTAGACGAAGACCAGGTCGAAGAAGAGTTCCAGCGTGGTGACCCGCTGGGCGACCGCTTCGCCCGTCAGGTCCTTCGGTCGTGGTGGTGCCGTCTCCGGCGTCATCCCCAATTCCCCCTGTGACATGGCGCGTTGTGACCGTCGACAGACTACGGCGTGGCGGCGCGGGAGTGCCGGGGGACGGCCGGGAGGTGATCCGGGGTGGTCCGGAGGTGGGCGGGGGAGCGTCTTTGTCCTGTGACTGGAGAAAGTCATGGGTAATTCCTGCGCAACTTCTTCCCAGTCCCGGCAGGCGCTGCTACGTTCCCCATCGAAAGCAAGACGGCGCAATAATGACGGCGCCGGAACGACCGCAGGTGACCGACGGGGCCCGAAGAGGCGGGGAGGGGCACGTGAGACGCATGACGGCTCGACCCGCGAACGCGCACCAGGCGCGCTTGCTGCGACTGCTGCGCGACGGAGGGCCCAACTCCCGCGCCCAGCTGGGAGACCAGATCGATCTGTCGCGGTCCAAACTGGCGGTCGAGGTGGACCGCCTGCTGGAGACCGGACTCGTGGTCGCCGACGGACTCGCCGCCTCGCGCGGCGGCCGCCGCTCCCACAACATCCGGCTCGCGCCCGAACTCCGGTTCCTCGGCGTCGACATCGGCGCGACCTCGGTCGATGTCGCCGTCACCAACGCGGAACTCGAAGTGCTCGGGCACATCACCCAGCCCATGGACGTGCGCGAGGGCCCGGTCGCGGTCTTCGAGCAAGTGCTGGCCATGGCAGCCAAGTTGAGGGCTTCCGGCCTCGCCGAAGGGTTCGACGGAGCGGGGATCGGCGTCCCCGGCCCCGTCCGCTTCCCCGAAGGCGTACCGGTCGCCCCGCCGATCATGCCCGGCTGGGACGGTTTCCCGGTCCGCGAGGCGCTCAGCCAGGACCTCGGCTGCCCGGTCATGGTCGACAACGACGTGAACCTGATGGCGATGGGGGAGCAGCACGCCGGCGTCGCACGCCAGGCGCGCGACTTCCTCTGCGTCAAGATCGGTACCGGCATCGGCTGCGGCATCGTCGTCGGCGGCGAGGTCTACCGCGGCACGACCGGCTCCGCGGGCGACATCGGCCACATCCAGGTCGAACCGGACGGCCGGCAGTGCGCCTGCGGCAACCGGGGCTGCCTGGAGGCCTACTTCAGCGGCGCGGCACTCGCCCGTGACGCCGAGGAGGCCGCCCGTGACGGACGCTCACCGGAACTCGCCACTCGGCTGGAGGCGGCCGGCAAGCTCAGCGCCGCCGACGTCGCCGTGGCCGCGGCCACCGGTGACGGCACGTCCCTCGACCTGATCCGCGACGGCGGCAACCGCACGGGCCAGGTCATCGCGTCCCTCGTCAGCTTCTTCAACCCCGGGCTCGTCGTCATCGGCGGCGGTGTCACCGGCCTCGGCCACACGCTCCTCGCCGCCCTGCGCACCCAGGTCTACCGTCAGTCGCTGCCCCTCGCGACCGGCAATCTCCCCATCGTCCTGGGCGAGTTGGGCCCCACCGCCGGAGTCATCGGTGGCGCCCGCCTGATCAGCGACCACCTGTTCTCACCCGCGTAGCACGCCCGCGCGTCCCGCGCGTTCCGCACACCAGGCACCACGCACAGCGCTCAGCCCTGCCCTGCCCTGATCCGCTTCACCCTGCTCCGTCCTGATCCGCTTCACCCTGCCCTGAAACAGCTCTGAACTGCCCTGAACCCGGCCCGCACCCGTTGCTAGGGGACCCGCCATGGCATCTTCGGCACCATCGGACTCTTCACCACCTTCGGACTCGTCGCTGCCATCGGCGGCGGGACAACCGCTGCTCACCATGTCCGGCATCACCAAGGCGTTTCCCGGTGTGCGCGCCCTCGACGGCGTGGACCTCGACGTCCTGGCGGGCGAGGTGCACTGTCTGCTCGGCCAGAACGGCGCGGGCAAGTCCACTCTCATCAAGGTCCTCGCGGGCGCCCACCAGCCCGACGACGGCACCATCACCTGGCGCGGACAGCGGGTCACCCTGCGCTCGCCGATCGCCGCGATGCGCCTCGGCATCGCCACCATCTACCAGGAACTCGACCTGGTGGAACACCTGTCGGTGGCCGAGAACGTCTTCCTCGGCCACGAGCCGACCACGGCGGGCTTCGTCGTCCGGGGCAGGGACGCGAAGGCGGCGACCGCCGCGCTCCTGGAGCGGCTCGGGCACGGCGAGATCGACCCGGCCACACTGGTCGGCGAGCTCTCCGCGGCCGGGCAGCAGATCGTCTCGATGGCCCGCGCCCTCTCCCACGACGTACGCCTCATCGTCATGGACGAGCCGTCCGCCGCGCTCGACCCCGACGAGGTCGACAACCTCTTCCGGATCGTCGCGAACCTCACCGCGGACGGCGTCGCCGTCGTCTACATCTCCCACCGCCTGGAGGAGATCCGCCGCATCGGCGACCGCGTCACCGTCCTCAAGGACGGGCGGGCGGTGGCCGGCGGCCTCCCGGCGAAAGACACCCCGACGCGTGACGTCGTCGCGCTGATGACGGGCCGCAACGTCGAGTACGTCTTCCCGGAACGCCCGGCCGGCCGGCCGTCGGCGGAACCCGTCCTGCGCGTCCAGAACCTTTCCCGCGAGGGCGAGTTCGCGCCACTGGACCTGGAGGTGCGCCCCGGCGAGATCGTCGGCCTGGCCGGTCTGGTCGGCTCGGGCCGCTCCGAGATCCTGGAGACGATCTACGGCGCCCGCAAGCCCACGACCGGCCACGTCGCCGTCGAAGGAAAGGCGTTGCGTCCGGGCAGCGTCCGCTCCGCGGTCCGCGCGGGTCTCGGCCTGGCTCCCGAGGAACGCAAGGCGCAGGCCCTCCTGATGCTCGAGTCGGTCACCCGCAATGTCTCCGTCTCCTCCATGTCCCGGTTCTCGTACGGGGGTTGGCTGAACCGGTCGGCCGAACGGGAGGCGGCGCGGCAGGCGACCCGCGATCTCTCGCTGCGACCCGACAACCCGTCCGCGCCCGTCCGCACCCTCTCCGGCGGCAACCAGCAGAAGGCGGTCCTCGCCCGCTGGCTGCTGCGCGGCTGCAAGGTGCTGCTCCTGGACGAGCCCACCCGTGGCGTCGACGTCGGCGCGCGGGCCGAGCTCTACGCGGTCATCCGCCGCCTCGCCGACGAGGGCCTCGCCGTTCTCCTGGTCTCCAGCGAGGTCCCCGAGGTGCTCGGGCTCGCCGACCGGGTGCTGGTCCTGCGGGAGGGCGTCGTCGTGCACGAAGCCCCTGCCGGGGAGCTGGACGAGCACCGGGTCCTGGACCTGGTGATGGAAGGCGCCCCGACGTGATCCCCTCCGATCGAGCCACATCGTGCTTCGTGCGGGACCACCGGCCGGCGGGGGCCGCTCGCGCAGTTCCCGGCGCCCTTCAGGGGCGCGGGGAACTGCGCGACCAGCCACGACGCACCCGCACTCGCGCTCGACAGCACCCGCCACGGCGAGTGGCCCCGCATCCGCCACGGCGAGTGGCCCCGCATCCGCCACGGCGAGTGGCCCCGCATCCGCCACGGCGAGTGGCCCCGCACCCGCCACGGCGAGTGGCCCCGCCCTCACCACAGTCAGCCTCCAGAACCCATCGCCCAGAAGGGACCCCGGCGCCATGACGCAGCCCGCCTCACCCGCCCGCCCGGCGGAGCCCAAGAGCGCGCCGGCCCAGCGCCCCAGCGCACTCCGCACCCTCCGCGTCGACGTCCGCACGCTCTCACTGCTCGGCGTCCTCGCCGTCCTGGTCGTCATCGGCGGCATCACCCAGCCCGACTCCTTCCTGGACACGGACAACCTCCAACTCGTCCTCACCCAGGCGAGCGTCATCGGCGTCGTCACCGTCGGCATGACCTTCGTGATCATCTCCGGCGGCATCGACCTCTCCGTGGGCGCCATCGTCGCGCTGGCCAGCGTCTGGGCGACCACGGTCGCCACCCAGGAGTACGGCTTCGCGGGCATCCTGTTCACCGCGATCCTCGTCGGCCTCGCCTGCGGCCTGGTGAACGGCCTCCTCATCGCCTACGGCGGCGTGGTCCCCTTCATCGCCACCCTCGCGATGCTCGCCTCGGGCCGCGGCCTGGCCCTCCAGATCACCGACGGCAATACCCAGATGGTCACCGTCGACAGCGTCCTCAAGCTCGGCGAACGGGACTCGTACCTCCTCGGCATCCCGCCGCTCGTCCTCGTCTTCGCCGCGGTCACGGTGCTCGGCTGGCTCGTCCTGAACCGCACCACGTTCGGCCGCCGCTCGGTAGCCGTCGGCGGCAACGCGGAGGCGGCCCGGCTCGCCGGCATCGACGTGCGCCGCCAGCGGCTCTACCTGTACCTGCTCTCCGGCCTGTGCTGCGGCATCGCGGCCTTCCTGCTGATCGTGCTCTCCGGCTCCGGCCAGAACACCAACGGCAACCTGTACGAGCTCGACGCCATCGCCGCCGCGATCATCGGCGGCACCCTCCTGACCGGAGGTCGCGGCACCGTCGTCGGCTCCGTGCTCGGCGTCCTGATCTTCATCACGATCCAGAACATCTTCGCGCTGAACAACCTGGAGACCGCGACACAGCAGATCGCCAAGGGCGCGATCATCGTCGCGGCGGTCCTGGTCCAGCGACGTACGGCCAACACCACCTCGTAAGTTCGGGAAGGGACGACGCCATGCCAGAGTCGACAAGCGTGTCGAGCCGCAGAAGCCTCCTGTTCGGCGCGGCCGCCGCCGTCACCACGGGCGGCCTGCTCACGGCCTGCACCAGCAACGAGCCCAGCGACAAGGGCAACGACAGCAGCAAGGCCGCCGACCAGCCGGTCGCGGACGACAAGAAGGGCAAGCAGGTCACGATCGGCTTCGCCGGACCGCAGGCCGACCACGGCTGGCTCAACGCCATCAACGACAACGCCAAGGAACGGGCGAAGAAGTACGCCGACGTCACCCTGGAGGCGACCGAGGGGTCGAACGACACGGCCGCGCAGATCGGTCAGGTCGAGACCCTCATCAACAAGAAGGTCGACGTCCTCGTCATCCTGCCCGCCGACGGCAAGGCCCTGACCCAGGTCGGCCTGAAGGCGATGCGGGCCGGCATCCCCGTCGTGAACCTCGACCGGATCTTCAACACCCCGCAGGCGTACCGCTGCTGGATCGGCGGCGACAACTACGGCATGGGCCTGTCCGCCGGCAACTACATCGGCGAGAAGCTCAAGGACAAGAAGAACGCGAAGGTCATCGAGCTCGCCGGCATCGACAACCTCGAACTCACCCAGCAGCGCACCAAGGGCTTCGACGACGCGCTGAAGAACTTCCCGAACATCAAGAAGGTGGCGCGGCAGGCCGCCGACTTCACCGTCGAGTCGGGCCAGGCGAAGATGTCTCAGCTCCTCCAGGCCCAGAAGAGCTTCGACGCGCTGTGGAACCACGACGACGACCAGGGCGTCGGCGCCCTGCGCGCCATCAAGCAGGCCGGCCGCGACGACTTCCTGATGGTCGGCGGCGCGGGCGCGCTCTCCGCCATGCAGGCCATCGAGGCGGGCAACAGCGTCCTGAAGGCGACGGTCCTCTACCCGCCGACCATGGCCGCCTCCGCCATCGACCTGGCCCGCGCCCTCGGCCAGGGCAAGGGGATCAGCGGCATGGCCGAGTTCGAGATCCCCGCGCACGTGACGCTGTACTCGGCCGTCGTCGACAAGGACAACGTCGACCAGTACATGCCGACCGGCTTCAAGTGATGCACGCCGTCGGCACGGCGCACGAGGCGAACACGGCGTGGACGAGGAGGACTTCCGCATGGCAGGCAGCAGCACCGGCACGACGGCTCGGGAACCGGGCGAAGGAAACGATCCGGAGGCCAAGCCCGTCCTGGGGGTGGGCATGGTCGGCTACGCCTTCATGGGCGCGGCGCACTCCCAGGGCTGGCGCACCGCGGGCCGGGTCTTCGACCTGCCGCTGACCCCCCGGCTCGCCGCGGTCTGCGGCCGCGACGGGCGGGCGGTGCGCGCCGCGGCCGACAAGCTCGGCTGGGCGGCCGCGGAGACGGACTGGCGCGCGCTGATCGCCCGTGACGACGTCGACCTCGTCGACATCTGCACCCCGGGCGACAGCCACGCCGAGATCGCCGTCGCCGCCCTGGAGGCCGGCAAGCACGTGCTGTGCGAGAAGCCCCTCGCCAACTCCGTCGAGGAGGCGGAGGCCATGACCGTGGCCGCCCAACTGGCCGCCGAGCGCGGCCAGTTGGCGATGACCGGGTTCAACTACCGGCGGGTGCCCGCGATGGCGCTGGCCCGCCGGATGGTGGACGAGGGGCGGATCGGCACGCTGCGGCACGTACGCGTCAGCTACCTCCAGGACTGGCTCGTCGACCCGTCGTTCCCGCTGACCTGGCGGCTGCAGAAGCCGTACGCGGGCTCGGGCGCGCTCGGCGACCTGGGCGCGCACGCCGTCGACCTCGCCCAGTTCCTGGTGGGCGAGCCGATCGCGGGCGTCTCGGCGCTCACCGAGACCTTCGTGCGGGAACGCCCGCTGCTCGACGGCGCCTCGTCCGGCCTCTCGGCGGCCGGCGGGGGAGAGGCGGGCTTCGGCCAGGTCACCGTCGACGACGCGGCCCTGTTCACCGCGCGCTTCGCCTCCGGCGCCCTGGCCTCCTTCGAGGCGACCCGGTTCGCGACCGGCCGCAAGAACGCCCTCAAGGTCGAACTCAACGGTGAACGAGGTTCGTTGGCGTTCGACCTGGAGCGGCTCAACGAGCTCTTCTTCCACGACCAGACCGAACCCGGCGACAGTGCGGGCTTCCGCCGCATCCTCGTCACCGAGCCGGGCCACCCCTACCTGGAGGCGTGGTGGCCGCCGGGCCACGGCCTCGGCTACGAGCACACCTTCGTGCACCAGGCCCGCGACCTGGTCCACGCCATCGCCGAACACACCACGCCCGCCCCGTCGTTCGCCGACGGCCTCCAGGTGCAGCGCGTCCTCGCGGCGGTCGAGGAGAGTGCGGCGAAGAACTCCGTCTTCACCCCCGTCCCGAGCCCCGTCCCGGCCTGAGGAGGTCTCCACCGTGCCCCGCAACTTCACTCTCTTCACCGGTCAATGGGCGGACCTGCCCCTGGAGGAGGTCTGCCGCCACGCCCGTGACTTCGGCTACGACGGCCTCGAACTCGCCTGCTGGGGCGACCACTTCGAGGTCGACAAGGCCCTCGCGGACCCCTCGTACGTCAAGGGCCGCCACGAGCTGCTCGACAAGTACGGCCTCAAGTGCTGGGCGATCTCGAACCACCTGGTCGGCCAGGCCGTCTGCGACGCCATCATCGACGAGCGCCACGAGGCGATCCTGCCGGCCCGCATCTGGGGCGACGGCGAGGCCGAGGGGGTGCGGCGGCGGGCCGCCGCCGAGATCGCCGACACCGCCCGTGCGGCCGCCGCCTTCGGCGTCGACACCGTCATCGGGTTCACCGGGTCGTCGATCTGGCACCTGGTCGCGATGTTCCCGCCCGCGCCGGAATCCATGATCGAGCGCGGCTACGAGGACTTCGCGACGCGCTGGAACCCGATCCTCGACGTCTTCGACGCCGAGGGCGTCCGCTTCGCGCACGAGGTCCACCCCAGCGAGATCGCGTACGACTACTGGACGACGCACCAGGCCCTCGCGGCGGTCGACCACCGCCCTGCGTTCGGCCTCAACTTCGACCCGTCGCACTTCGTGTGGCAGGACCTGGACCCCGTGGGCTTCCTGTGGGACTTCAGGGACCGCATCTACCACGTGGACTGCAAGGAGGCCAGGCGCCGCCTCGACGGCCGCAACGGCCGCCTCGGCTCCCACCTCCCGTGGGGCGATCCGCGGCGCGGCTGGGACTTCGTCTCGGCCGGTCACGGCGACGTGCCCTGGGAGGACGTCTTCCGCATGCTCCGCTCGATCGAGTACGCGGGCCCCATTTCCGTGGAGTGGGAGGACGCGGGCATGGACCGCCTGCAGGGCGCCCCCGAGGCGCTGAAGAGTCTCAAGGCGTTCGACTTCGAGCCGCCGACCGCGTCGTTCGACGCCGCGTTCAACAGCTGAACCGTCCGGCCAGGGGCCGGGACAGGGAGTCGGACAACGGTGCCGGCTCCCGGTCCGGCCTGCCCGAACGCTGCTTTGTCCTGCGATGGGAAAAAGCTCAACTAGTAGTGACGCAAGGGGTGTTCGCTCCGGACAAACGCGGCTAACGTCCCTGAAGTGTTCAGGACACACACGCCTCCGGGGTGACGGCGCACCCCGGCGCCCGCACCGCACGTCTTCGCACCCGTTCCGTACGGCCCACCCCGTTCCCGGAGGGACTTCGTGCACAGAACCAGACTCAGAAGCACCCGAGCCGCCAGGCGTCCGAGAGTCCGCACCGCTCTGGCCCTGTTCACCGGCGCACTGCTCGCCGTGGGCGCCCCGACGGCCGTGGCCGGCGCGGACGAGCCCGCGGACAGCGCCCCCAAGGCCGCCGCCGAAGGGCAGTTCCAGCAGGTGCCGCTCGCCAAGGGCGAGCCCGAGATGGGCGAGCCGATGTCGCTCGCCGTCCTGCCGGACCGCAGCGTCCTGCACACCGCACGCGACGGCACACTGCGCCTCACCGACCAGGGCGGCGTCACCAAGGTCGCCGGCAAGATCCCCGTCTACAACCACGACGAGGAAGGCCTCCAGGGCGTCGGCATCGACCCGGACTTCAAGAACAACCGGGCGATCTACCTGTACTACGCCCCGCCGCTCGACACCCCGGCCGGTGACGCGCCGGAGAACGGCTCCGCCGAGGACTTCAAGAAGTTCGACGGCGTCAACCGCCTCTCCCGCTTCGTCCTCAACGGCAACGGCACGCTGGACATGGCCAGCGAGAAGAAGGTCATCGACGTCGCGGCGTCCCGCGGCATCTGCTGCCACGTCGGCGGCGACATCGACTTCGACGCGCAGGGCAACCTGTACCTGTCGACCGGCGACGACAGCAATCCCTTCGCCTCCGACGGGTTCACCCCGATCGACGAGCGGGCCGACCGCAACCCGGCGTTCGACGCCCGCCGCTCGGCCGGCAACACCAACGACCTGCGCGGCAAGATCCTCCGCATCAAGGTCGCCGCGGACGGCTCGTACACCGTCCCCGACGGCAACCTCTTCGCCCCGGGCACCGAGAAGACCCGCCCCGAGATCTACGCGATGGGCTTCCGCAACCCGTTCCGGATGAGCGTCGACGAGAAGACCGGCACCGTCTACGTCGGTGACTACGGCCCCGACGCGGGCGCCGCCGACCCGAAGCGCGGTCCGGCGGGCCAGGTCGAGTTCGCCAAGGTCACGAAGCCGGGCAACTTCGGCTGGCCCTTCTGCACCGGCAACAACGACGCGTATCTCGACTACGACTTCGCCACCAAGGAGTCCGGCGAGAAGTTCGACTGCGCCAACCTCAAGAACACCTCGCCGCACAACACCGGCCTCACGGACCTGCCGCCCGCCCAGGCCGCGTGGATCCCGTACGACGGCGCCAGCGTGCCGGAGTTCGGCAGCGGCTCGGAGTCCCCGATGGGCGGCCCGGTCTACCACTACGACCCGAACCTCGACTCCAAGGTGAAGTTCCCCGAGTCGTACGACGGAGACTTCTTCGCGGGCGAGTTCGGCCGCCGCTGGATCAAGCCGATCTCGCAGAACGCGGACGGTTCGGTCAAGGAGATCAAGAACCTTCCGTGGACCGGCACCCAGATCATGGACATGGAGTTCGGCCCCGACGGCGCCCTCTACGTCCTCGACTACGGTGTCTCCTGGTTCCAGGGCGACGAGAACTCCGCGCTGTACCGCATCGAGAACGCCGAGGACGGCTTCTCGCCGATCGCCGAGGTCAAGGCGAACAAGACCTCGGGCGCGGCCGGCATGAAGGTCACCTTCACCGGCTCCGCCAAGGACGCCGACTCCCCGGACCTCACCTACAGCTGGGACTTCGGCGACGGCACCAAGGGCGAGGGCCTGACCCCCACCCACCAGTACAAGAAGGTCGGCACCTACACCGCGACCTTCACCGCCAAGGACCCCGAGGGCCACACCGGCAACGCCAGCACCCGCGTCGTCGTCGGCAACACCGAGCCCACCGTGAAGATCGAGGTCCCGGGCAACGGCGCGCTGGCCGCCTTCGGCCAGCCGGTCCCCTTCAAGGTGACCGTCACCGACCCCGAGGAGACGATCGACTGCTCCAAGGTCAAGGTCGCCTACAGCCTGGGCCACGACTCCCACGCCCACGAGCTGACCAGCGAGATGGGCTGCGAAGGCACCCTGAAGCCGCCCGCCGGTGACGGCGGCCACGATCCCAACGCCAACATCTACGGCGTCGTCGGCGCCAGCTACACCGACGGCGGGGCCAACGGCCAGGAGGCCCTGACCGGCACCGCGCGCGCCGTCGTCCAGCCGCTGCACCGCCAGGCCGAGCACTTCTCCACCCAGTCGGGCATCCAGACGTACGACAAGACCGGTGCCAACGGCGGCAAGACGGTCGGCGACATCAACGACGGCGACTGGATCTCCTTCACGCCCTACCGGCTCGCCGGACAGAAGAAGGTGACCGTCCGCGCCTCCTCCGGCGGTGCGGGCGGCTACGTCGAGGTCCGCACGGGTTCGCCCACCGGACCGCTGCACGGCTCGGCCTACATCCCGCCGACCGGCAGCTGGGAGACCTTCCAGAACGTCGACGTGCCGCTGCGGGCCCTCCCGAACCGCACGACCGACCTCTACCTGGTCTTCAAGGGCGGCGACGGCGCACTGTTCGACGTCGACGACTTCGAGTTCTCCACCCAGCCGTTCACCGGCGGCAAGAAGGTCCTGGTGTTCTCCAAGACCGCCGGGTTCCGGCACGACTCGATCCCCGAGGGCATCGCCGCCCTGAAGGAGCTCGGCGCCCCGGCCGGCATCACGGTCGACGCCACCGAGGAGGCGGGCCAGTTCACCACGACGAACCTGGCCAAGTACGACGCGGTCGCCTTCCTGTCGACCACCGGTGACGTCCTCAACGACGCCCAGCAGAAGGCGTTCGAGAACTACGTCGCGAACGGCGGCGGCTACATGGGCATCCACGCGGCCGCCGACACCGAGTACGACTGGAAGTTCTACGGCGGACTCGTCGGCGCCTACTTCGACTCGCACCCGGCCATCCAGAAGGCCACCGTGCGCGTCGAGGACCACGACCACCCGGCCACCGCGCACCTGGACGACGCCTGGGAGCGCACCGACGAGTGGTACAACTACCGCACCAACCCCCGTGAGCAGGCCAAGGTCCTCGCCACCCTCGACGAGACCACCTACCAGGGCGGCACCATGAAGGGCGACCACCCGATCGCCTGGTGCCAGAGCTACGGCGGCGGCCGGTCCTTCTACACCGGGGGCGGCCACACCAAGGAGTCCTACGCGGACCAGGCCTTCCGCACCCACCTGCTCGGCGGCCTGCAGTACGCCACCGGCCAGGTCAAGGCCGACTGCAAGCCCAGCAAGGACTACCGGCCGATCTTCAACGGCCAGACCCTGGAGGGCTGGAAGCAGGCCGGTCCCGGCAAGTTCAACGTCAAGGACGGCACGCTGGAGTCCGAGGGCGGCATGGGCCTGCTCTGGTACCAGGCCAAGGAGCTGAAGTCGTACTCCCTGAAGCTCGACTGGAAGATGCAGGGCGACGACAACTCCGGGATCTTCGTGGGCTTCCCGGCCTCCGACGACCCCTGGTCCGCGGTGAACAAGGGCTACGAGATCCAGATCGACGCGACGGACGCACCGGACCGCACCACCGGCTCGGTCTACTCCTTCAAGTCGGCCAACATCAAGGCCCGTGACCAGGTCCTGCGGCCGCCCGGCCAGTGGAACTCCTACGAGATCAAGGTCCAGGGCGAACGCCTCCAGGTGTTCCTCAACGGAGTCAAGATCAACGACTTCACCAACACCGACCCGGAGCGGAGCCTGAAGGACGGCTACATCGGCCTTCAGAACCACGGCGCCTCCGACCAGGTCTCCTTCCGCAACGTCCAGCTGAAGGAACTGCCCACCACGGGCGACTAGAACGGCGGCGGGCGGAGGACGCCGGACCTCCGCCCGCCGTCTCCCGGGCCCCCGGGCCCGGGACCCCGCACGACCCCCGCCGGCGCCGCTCACTCCCGGTTCGCGTACGACAAGGAGGCTGCCCATGTCCGCCGAACCGTCCCTCCCCGCCCCCTCCCCGGCCCCCCGCTTCGGCGTGTGGCTGATCGGCGCACGCGGCTCCGTCGCCACGACGGCCGTCGCCGGCTGCGCCGCCGTCGCCGCCGGACTCCACCCGCCGACCGGCATGGTCACCGAGACCGCCCCCTTCGCCGCATCCGGTCTGCCAACGTTGTCGTCGCTCGTCTTCGGCGGCCACGACACCGTCGACTGCCCGCTGCCCAAGCGCGCCGAACACCTCGCCGCGGGCGGCGTCCTGCCGCACGGCCTGCCCTCGGCCGTGCACGCCGAACTGGCCGCAGCCGACCGGGAGATCAAGCCCGGCGGCCCGCTGCCCGGCCGCGACGACGGACGCACCCAGGACGAACTGATCGACCGGTTCGCCACCGACATCCGTGCCTTCGTCCGCGC